>NZ_SMTB01000004.1:0-64563 GCF_006864105.1 Acinetobacter sp. RF14B
AGTAGAGTACGTAGTGTTTGTGGATTTCTAGGAGGGATTTATGCTTCATTGTGCGCATATCAATTGAGCCACAGAAATAAGCCAACCATTCGAGTAATCGAATAGTTGGCTTAAACAGGATTCAGGTAAAGATAATAAAAAGTTGATCATGGCTGCCAGTATGTAAATAGCACCGTTCTGAATCTGCAGGCAAAGAATGGCAACTTTCTTACTTTTTTCCATTTGTATTGATCATTCGATTAATGCTCAGATTTGAATGCTTTAACCATCTTCCCCTTCTAAAAGTTACAGCCGATCAGACACTATGTAAGCTTCTTGTTCTAAAATAAATGCCTAGCCGAATAAAAACCGTTATTAAAGACAGTTTCTCAATGATCAACGATGTATCTTTCAATGAAATTCTATAGTTCAAACTAATGTATCTCATAACCAGGTTTTTTTGTTTCTTTTGTGGACTTTTAATAAAAAACCCCTGTCTCATCCAAAAAACCTGCTTATAAACAATTCATTTTTAATAGATTAAAATAAACAAAGAGATTATTTTTCCAAGATATGTCAATAAAAATAAGTGGCTGATTGGCTTTCATATTTCTGCAATATTTCCTTAATCATACTGACTTATTTGTAATGAATACTTAGCACCAATACAGGACGGTAGCAAAAATTAACAAAGCTACTACAACCACCTTGTTAAGACACCAAAAAGTCTTATTGGAGCTATATATGAAAAAAACACTTTGCGCATTAGCAATTGGGGCAACTATTTTTACTCCTATCATGGCAGCCGCTGCTGATGTTAAGGTGTATGGCCGTGCACATGTTTCTTTAGACTACCTAGATGACGGCAAAGATTATAATGAAGTGGGGCTCTCTTCTAACTCTTCTCGCTTAGGCTTTAAAGCTGAACAAAAATTAGAAAATGGCATGACTGTTTTCGGTCAAATTGAACAGGAAATCAACTTCGCCAGCGGTGCAGCTAACGACGATGTTGAGTTTGCTACACGTGATACTTTTGTCGGTTTAAAAGGTGATTTTGGTCAGGTACGTGCAGGTCGTTTTGACAGTCCATTTAAAGTCGCTCGTGGTCCAGTTAACTTCTTTGGTGACATGGTTGGTGACATCCGTAACTTAACACGCGCTGGTGAACTTCGTTTCGATGAGCGTAATGCCAATACCATTGAATATAAATCCCCAAAACTTGGTGGTGGTTTCAATGTACTGGGCGCACTTTCCCTGCATGAAGCGAACAGCCCAGATACCGAAAAAGATGGCAAGAATAAAGACAAAGCTTATGATCTGGCTTTGACTTATAAAGAAGGTCCGGTAGATTTCGCTGCTGCTTATGAGCATTATGAAGAAGATGCTAGCAAAGGCGAACGTGATGGCTTCCGTGTAGCTGCTGCTTATAAAATTACACCTGAATTTAACTTGGGCGCACTTTATCAATACCTCACCCATGATCTAGAAGGTACCGCGGATAAATATGCAGATGCACAAGTACTGGGTGTAGCAGCAGACTATAAAATTGCGCCAAAAACTTCTGTACGCGGTCAAGTGTTCCACCGTGATGTAGATGCTGATGATGCAAATGCCACTTTATTAGCCTTGGGTGTTGAACACCGCCTGGACAAAACGGTACGTATTTACGCTAACCTGGCAACAGTACTAAATGATGATAACTCAAGTCTGACGCCTTGGTCTCAAGCTCGCACCAATAACATTGGCGGTGTAAAAGGTAAAGATGCAACTGGCTTATCTTTGGGCTTCCGTTACGACTTCTAAGCCCTTCTATAAAGTTATTCGAAAAACACGCTTAGGCGTGTTTTTTTTATTTGTGAACATGCGCTTTAAAGCTCTTTTCGCTCAAGACTGCACCCGACTGATGCCAATAGCGCAATAAAAGGTTTTTTATCAGCTAAACCAATGAATATACTGAAAATTCATAAAATTCTGGCAAAATTTCATATTATTTTATAAATACAAAACCAAGCATTTTAATCTGCTTTAACTCATTATTTAAGAAACTCTAAACCAAGTAAAATAATATACTTTAAAAAAATAAATATAAGCATTTTAGTCGGGTTTAAAAAATAGCTTAAATTACACAAAATAATCAAAAAAATTTAGAATACCGTGCAATCCACTGTTTTTATATTACATTAAAAAACAATAACTTGTAAAACATATATTTATTAAAACTGTTTGGACTATTTATTTTTCACTTACAATGTATTAATAATATACCTTAAGTTTTATAACGGGCTTGTGCGCATGAGCTTAGTTCCTAAAAATCTCAACCAGAAAACAGTAAGAGAGCTTTCTTTTATTTTAATTATCAAAATTATTTTATTAATGATAATTAAAAATATCTGGTTTGATGCACCTACTATTCCCAAAGATTTTGACAATCAAGTCGCCGAGCGTATTGCCGGCAATCCTTCCCAAATCAAGGAGACACGTTGATGATATCTGAAAGCGTGGTCGATCTTTCGCGGTTCCAGTTCGCTATGACCGCGATGTATCACTTTATTTTTGTTCCACTTACCTTAGGCTTGGCTTTTCTTCTTGCCATCATGGAAACCACATATGTGATTTCTGGCAAAGAAATCTATAAGGACATGACTAAATTTTGGGGAAAACTGTTTGGTATTAACTTTGCCCTAGGGGTAACCACCGGTCTGACAATGGAGTTCCAGTTCGGGACCAACTGGGCTTACTATTCGCACTATGTAGGTGATATTTTTGGTGCTCCACTGGCCATTGAAGGACTAATGGCATTCTTCCTCGAATCAACCTTTATCGGTTTATTCTTCTTTGGCTGGGATCGACTTTCCAAAATCCAGCACTTATGCGTCACCTGGCTGGTTGCCTTAGGCTCGAATATGTCAGCCTTGTGGATTCTGGTGGCCAATGGATGGATGCAAAACCCGGTCGGTTCTACATTCAATTACGAAACCATGCGTATGGAGCTGATTGATTTTAGCGCACTGATTTTTAACCCGGTCGCTCAGGTTAAATTTGTCCATACTGTTTCCGCAGGTTATGTAACCGGGGCAATCTTTGTCCTCGCGATTTCAAGTTATTACATGCTGAAAAAACGCGACCTGCCATTTGCACGCCGTTCTTTTGCCATTGCAGCTATTTTCGGCCTGGCCTCTACGCTTTCAGTAATCTTACTGGGGGATGAATCGGGTTATGAACTGGGTGATGTGCAAAAAACCAAACTTGCAGCGATTGAAGCAGAATGGGATACCCACCCTGCGCCTGCCGCATTTACCCTGTTTGGTATTCCAAACAAAGAAACCATGACTACCGATTATGCGGTAAAAATCCCGTATGTCATGGGCCTGATTGCAACACGCTCAACCACTGAACAGGTGACCGGTATTAAAGACCTGCTGGTACAGCATGAAGAGCGTATCCGTAATGGTATGGTAGCTTATTCACAGCTTGAAAAATTACGTGCGGGTGACCAGTCTCCAGAATTAAAAGCTGCATTTGCCGAGTCTAAAAAAGACTTGGGCTATGGTCTGCTTCTGAAGAAATACACCCCGAATGTCGTAGATGCTTCTGATGAGCAAATCAAGGCTGCTGCCAAAGATACGATTCCACATGTACCAAGCCTGTTCTGGGCATTCCGTGCCATGGTCGGTTCTGGCTTCCTCATGCTGATTCTGTTTGCACTGGCCACTTTTGCTGTAGCAAAACGTAATGCTGAAAATAAACCTTGGTTATTGAAGTTCGCTTTATTTGCACTACCACTCCCATGGATTGCCGCCCAAACTGGCTGGTACGTGGCAGAAGTTGGTCGTCAGCCTTGGACGATTGGTGAAGTTCTCCCTACCCACCTGTCAACCTCCAGCTTAAGTACAGGCGATGTATGGGGTTCTATCCTAGCTCTGGCTGCGTTCTACACTGTACTGCTGATTATTGAAATGTACCTGATGATCAAATTCTCCCGTCTTGGTCCAAGTTCTTTGCATACAGGTAAATATCATTTCGAGAAACTTGAAGCAGCAAAAAAGTCAAATGAGGAGACTCAAGCATGATCGAATATGAATTACTGAAAATTATCTGGTGGGTTCTAGTCGGTGTGTTATTGATCGGCTTCGCCCTGACGGATGGTTTCGATATGGGTTCGATGGCGATCATGCCATTCGTGGGTAAAAACGATGATGAACGCCGTGCGGCCATTAATACGATTGCTCCGCACTGGGACGGTAACCAGGTCTGGTTCATCACCGCAGGTGGTGCACTATTTGCAGCTTGGCCAATGGTCTATGCTACTGCCTTCTCAGGCATGTACTGGGCGCTCCTTCTGGTGCTGTTTGCCCTGTTCCTGCGTCCTGTCGGTTTTGACTATCGCTCCAAACTAGAGAATACCAAATGGCGTACTTCTTGGGACTGGGGTCTGGCCATCGGCGGCGCAGTACCAGCATTGGTATTTGGTGTGGCTTTCGGCAACATGTTCCTAGGTGTACCATTCACCTTGGATGAAACTGTACGTTCAACCTACACTGGCAGTTTCTTTGCCCTGTTGAACCCATTTGCGTTGGTGTGTGGTCTGGTCAGCTTATCCATGCTATGTGCCCATGGGGGTGCCTGGTTAATGCTACGTACCGATGGCGATTTGCGTACTCGCTCTGCCAAAGCCACTCAAATTATGGGGGTCGTATTCTTAATATGCTTCCTGGGTGCAGGTGCGTGGTTATACTTCGGCGACATTCAGGGCTATACACTGGTTGAACCATTTGATACTAACGGTGTTGCCAACCCCCTTGCCAAAGAAGTTCTTACCAATGCCAACCCTGGCTGGATGAACAACTACTCAACCTATCCAATCACCATGGCTGCTCCAATTGCCGGCATTCTGGGTGGTCTGATCATCGTGCTTGCAGCAGGTAAAAATAAAGCAGGTTTAAGCTTTCTGGGCTCAAGTCTAGCCGTAATAGGTGCAATCTTGACTGCCGGTTTTGCCTTATTCCCATTCCTGATGCCTTCGAGCATTAATCCGATGGTCAGCCTGACCATGTGGGATGCTGTTTCCAGTCAAAATACCTTAACTGTCATGACTGTGGCAGCATGTATCTTCGTTCCATTGATCCTGCTTTACACCACCTGGTGTTATTACAAGATGTGGGGCGTGGTAACCAGCAAACATATTCAAGAGAATTCACACAGCCTGTACTAAGGCTGTGTCTTAAGGAGACGAAATTATGTGGTACTTTGCATGGATTCTCGGTATTTTGATGGCATGTTTCGCTGGTGTACTCAGTGCACTTTATATCGAACATCATCAAGATCTGGATGAGGAATAAAACATGACTCAAACTGCGATAGAAAATCAGGTAGACAAGAAACCGAACAAGTTTGCGATGATGATTTCCTGCCTATTGGCCTTTCCTCTCGCAGCGGTCCTACTGGTGCATCCTGCAGCAATGCTGGATGCCAATGGTGAATATAGCCACAGTGCCATGATGTACATCATGATTGGCATTTCAGGCGGCTTTGTTCATGGTGTGGGTTTTATGCCCCGCCACTGGTTCTGGAAATGGCTATTTAGCCCGTTTCTGGCCTGGCCTTTAATGATCTGGGGTTATTACACCTGGTTCCTGAGTTAAATGTTTAACTGCAAATACAAAGCCCTCAATTGAGGGCTTTTCTCTTTTTAGAGTTCTACACGCGCTTAAAGCTGCTTGCTGTCTAATTTTAACAGTTAACGATGGGTATGAATCGACATGACAATACCCATCCCGGCCAGCAAAGAAATTACAGCGGTTCCGCCATAACTCATGAGCGGTAGAGGGTCACCCGTTACAGGTAAGATTCCGCTGACCATGCCCGAGTTTAAAAATACAAAAAAGAAAAAAGTCAGCCCTGTTGCACCCGCATAAAGCCGGCCAAAATTATGAAAACTTTGCAGACCGATCATCAAACAGCGAATAATAATAGCGCTAAAGAGACTAAATAATAAAAATACCCCAATAAAACCAAATTCCTCGGCATAAGTCGACATGATGAAATCGGTGTGATGTTCCGGCAGATAACCCAAGTGTGACTGTGTGCCTTCAGAATAACCCTTGCCGGTCATCCCTCCAGACCCGATGGCAATTTTGGACTGGATAATATTCCAGCCCGCGCCCAGTGCATCAGATTCTGGATCAAATAAAGTCAGCACACGTTTCTTTTGATATTCCTGTAAAAAGAACATCCACAGTAATGGCGCTACGACCGCCAATGCAGCGAATGCCGCAAAAATCAAGCGCCAGGATATCCCACTTAAAAACAGCACAAAAATGCCCGGAATAATCAGCCCGATGTTTAAATCCGGCTGCAATGCCACCAGCACAAACGGAATCATCAGCAAAATCAAGGCACCGATGATATGTACCAGTTTCGGTGGGAACGGCCGCAAAGAGAAGTACCAGGCCATCATCAAAGGCATGGCAAATTTCATCAGCTCACTGGGCTGCATACTGCCAACACCAGGTAAGCTAATCCAACGTGTTGCCCCTAAACGTTTTTCACCAATCACCAAAACCAGCAATAGCATAAAAATCCCAAAGACATAAAAATAGGGACTGGCCGCCTGATAGACTTTTGGAGGAATCTGCGCACAAATAAAGAGCAGCACAAAACCAATCCCGAAACTGATCGCCTGACGTACCACCATTCCTGAATCTTGGGCGGTCGCGCTATACACCACCATCAAACCCAAAATGGCATTTAAGACCAGGAAGCTCAGCAACCAGGGATCAAGATGCAGTTTTGCCCATCGAGAGGAATTGTGCTTATTTATGCTGCGTCCATCGCGTAAAGCATGACGCAAAAACCGATACTGCTGGGAAGGTATCATTGGCCTAAAAACAGAAAATAAAGGATGGCAAAATTATAAGTTAAAGCAGCCCAGAATAAAGCCTCATAACCGGAATTATTCAGCTTTTCTGAGAATATATTTTAATGACAGAGTATTTTAGCTTTGTGCCGCCAAAATCAGTTTAGCCAGCTCCAGATCATCTGGATAGGTAATTTTGAGATTATCTGAGCGCCCTTGCACCACACATACTGGCTCACCTACATGCTCCAGCGCACTGGCTTCATCTGTAATAGCAGCACCATCTTTCAAAGTCTGCTGAATGGCTCGCTTTAAGCTGCCCAGTCTGGCCATTTGCGGGGTCTGTGCCTGCCACAGCATAAAACGGTCAACGGTATGTTCAATCGCCTGATCTTTGGCCACACGTTTTAGAGTATCCCTTACTGGAATGGCCAGAATGGCCGCCTGATCTTTTTCTATAGCGGTATGAACCAGCGTTTCCAGAGACCCCAGGCTGACACATGGGCGTGCTGCATCATGCACCAAGACCCAATCATGCTCAGAGGCAATAGCAGATAAATAATCCAGTGCATTAAGCACCGAATGCACCCGCTCGGCACCCCCCAGACAAAAGTGGGCTCTGTCCCGATGGGCCAGTGGCAACGTTTTGGCCACATCATCATTGGTGCCAATCGCCAGTACATAGCCAGCCAATGGTAAATGGTTCAGACGCGCGACCGTATGCTCAAGCACCGTCTGCCCGTGAATCATTTGATATTGTTTCAGTTCTGTTTTGGAAAAACGGCTACCTGAACCTGCAGCTGGAAGAATAACCCACAATTTATGGTGTGACTGTATCAGCTGACTCATTGGTTTTCAGGTCTACCTTAGTATTTGGATGTAAATAAATCGGTTGATATTGAGTACTGATCGTACTCATTTGTATAAATGTTTCATGCGGCTTGATCAAGCCCAAATCTAGTCGTGCATGTTCCTCGATGGCTTCAATACCATTCTTCAAATCATACACTTCTGCTGCAAGAACACGATTACGTTCTTTCAGGTCTTCATTCAATTCCATTTGTTGCTGGATTTTTTGAGTAAGCTGCTGGTGATCTTTATAACCACCCTCACCAAACCAGTATAAATACTGAAACCCTGCGATCAAAATGATCGCAAGGCCCAATAATATTTTACTCATCGTAGAGTCGAATACATTTAACATAAATAGCATTCAATCGCTTAGTTCAAACCTTTGAACTCAGCTTTACCGCGGTACGCAGCATTTGTCAATTCTTCAATACGAAGCAATTGGTTATACTTCGCTACACGGTCAGAGCGGCAAAGTGAACCGGTCTTGATTTGACCTGCTGCTGTACCCACCGCTAGATCCGCAATGGTTGAGTCTTCAGTTTCACCCGAACGGTGTGAAATTACCGTTGTGTAACCATTTTCTTTTGCAAGATAGATCGCATCTAAAGTTTCAGTCAAGGTACCAATCTGGTTATATTTAATCAGAATTGAGTTACCCACTTTTTCATTGATACCACGTTGCAAGATTTTAGGGTTGGTCACAAACAAGTCATCACCGACCAATTGAATTTTGTCACCCAGAATAGAAGTCAGGTAAGACCAGCCTTCCCAGTCCGATTCATCCAGACCATCTTCAATTGAGATGATTGGGTATTGGTTGACAAGACCTGCTAAATAGTCAGAGAATTGATTGCTGGTAAATGCTTTATTGCCTTCACCTGCAAGAATGTACTGACCATTTTTGTAGAATTCTGAAGATGCACAGTCTAGCGCAAGCATAATGTCAGAACCTGCTTTATAGCCAGTTTGACCAATTGCTTCAAGAATCACAGTGATTGCTTCTTCGTTAGAACGTAAGTTCGGCGCAAAACCACCCTCATCACCTACAGCAGTGTTTAAACCTTTTTTGTTTAATACTGATTTGAGGGAATGGAAGATTTCAGCACCTGCACGTAATGCTTCAGAGAATGAAGTGAAGCCTACAGGCTCAATCATAAACTCTTGAATATCAACGTTATTATCCGCATGAGAACCACCATTGATGATGTTCATCATTGGTACAGGCATGGTTAAAGTGGTTTGACCACGTAAATCCGCGATATATTGGAAAAGAGGAATTTTCTTTTCATCGGCAGCAGCACGCGCAGCAGCAAGAGAAACGGCAAGTGTCGCGTTAGCACCTAATTTTTCTTTGTTTTCAGTACCATCAAGCGCAATCATCGTGTTATCGATATCTTTTTGCTCGAATACTGATTTACCAACCAAAGCATCACGGATTACGGTGTTGACATTATTAACCGCAGTTTTAACACCTTTGCCCAAATAACGTGCTTTGTCGCCATCACGAAGTTCTAAAGCTTCACGAGAACCAGTTGAAGCACCAGAAGGTGCACATGCACGGCCAACTACGCCAGATGCTAAGATTACGTCTGCTTCGATGGTTGGATTACCACGAGAGTCCAAAATTTCACGTGCACGGATGTCAACGATTTGACTCATGAACAATTCCTCAGTTGATTAATAACGAGATGCTTTAGATGGCATCAATAAGTCTATAATTTAATGTGTATCTAGTTTTTGGAAGCCTTTGACCAAGGTATCCAGTTCTTTCAGCTGCGCTAGGAACGGCTCAAGTTGAGACATACGCAATGCGCACGGACCATCACACTTGGCTTTTTCCGGATCTGGATGTGCTTCCAGAAATAAGCCCGCCAAGCCAGTGGCCATACCCGCACGCGCCAAGGTACTAATTTGAGCACGACGGCCACCAGCAGAGTCTGCACGACCACCCGGAGTTTGCAACGCATGAGTGACATCGAAGAATACCGGAACATTCATTTCCTTCATGATGTCAAAGCCCAGCATATCTACAACCAGGTTGTTATAGCCAAATGCTGAACCACGCTCACACAGAATCAGCTTGTCATTCCCGGCCTCCAGACACTTATGCAGAATATGACGCATTTCATGAGGTGCCAGGAATTGTGCTTTTTTGATATTAATAATGGCATCTGTTTTTGCCATCGCTTCAACCAGATCGGTCTGACGACTTAAGAATGCAGGCAACTGGATAATGTCAGCAACTTCCGCCACTGGCTCAGCCTGATACGGCTCATGTACGTCGGTAATAATGGGCACATTGAAATGTTTTTTAATGTCCGCTAACCACTCGATACCTTTTTCCAGACCTGGACCACGAAACGAGTTCAGGCTAGAACGGTTGGCTTTGTCAAAGCTGGCTTTAAATACGTAAGGAATATCCAGACGTTTACAGATATCGACATAAGTCTCTGCAATTTCAAAAGCCAAATCTTTTGACTCAAGTACGTTCATTCCGCCGAATAGTACAAATGGCAAATGGTTTGCCATTTGTATATCGCCTAAACGTACAATTTCTTGTGGTTTTAATGATGACATTTAAACTTCCTAGTGCCCTGTCCTGCAATTATTATTGGCTTTTTTGGTGCTGTTTTTTCGCAGCATCAATAAAGCTAGCAAATAATGGGTGACCATCACGTGGTGAACTTGTAAATTCCGGGTGGAATTGTACTGCAATAAACCAAGGATGTGCAGGAATTTCAACAGTTTCCACCAAGCGCTGTATCGGAGAATAACCTGAAACCTTCAGGCCTTTTTCTTCAAGCACCGGGATATAACGGTTATTCATTTCATAACGGTGACGATGACGTTCGATAATTTCTTCCGAACCATACACTTCACATGTCTTTGTGCCTGCAACCAGTTCAGACTTTTGAGCACCAAGTCGCATCGTACCACCCAGATCAGAATCGGCATTACGCTGCTGAACTTCACCGCGCTCATCCAACCATTCAGTGATCAAGCCAATCAATGGAGATTTAGTCGAGCGGTTAAATTCCGTAGACGTGGCATCTTTAATACCCGCAACATTCCGCGCGTATTCAATCACAGCCAGTTGCATACCCAAACAAATACCCAAGAATGGAATGCCATTTTCACGTGCGAACTGAATCGCTTGCATTTTCCCTTCTGTACCGCGCTCACCAAAACCACCTGGAACCAGAACTGCATCTGTATCTTTCAATACGACATTGACGTCCTGACTTTCCAGTTCTTCAGCATTGACATAGTCAATCTGGACTTTTACGCGATTTTGAATGCCAGCATGTAACAGTGCTTCGTTCACAGACTTATAAGCATCTGGAAGTTCAACATATTTACCAACCATCGCAACACGGACAACGTATTCAGGATTCAGTAAAGTTTCTACCACATTGTCCCAGTCAGTGAGATCTGCCTCTGGAAGATCGGTGTAGCCAAAACGTTCACAGATCAAATCATCAACGTCTTGTTCATAAAAAGTACGCGGAATTTCATAAATCGTACGGGCGTCTTTACACACCACAACTGCACGTGCTTCCACATTGGTGAACAAGGCGATTTTGCGTTTGGTATCTGCATCGACATCATGTTCTGTACGGCAAATCAGGATATCCGGCTGAATACCGATGGACAGAAGTTCTTTAACTGAGTGCTGGGTTGGTTTAGTTTTTAGTTCAGCTGCAGACTTAATGTATGGGAGTAACGTTAAGTGCATCAGCATCGTACGCTTGTGACCAAGTTCAACCATTAACTGACGTACGGATTCCATGAATGGGAGAGATTCAATGTCACCGACTGTACCGCCGATCTCTACGATCGCAACATCATAACCCTCGCCTGCGCGAAGGACACGTTCTTTAATATTGTCAGTAATGTGTGGAATAACTTGTACTGTACCGCCCAAGTAATCACCACGGCGTTCTTTATTCAGAACATCCTGGTAAACACGGCCTGAGGTGAAGTTATTCAGTTTGGTCATTTTCGCACGACGCAAGAAACGTTCGTAGTAACCCAAGTCTAAATCTGTTTCAGCACCATCTTCTGTAACAAAAACCTCACCATGCTGGAATGGGCTCATTGTCCCTGGATCGACATTAATGTATGGATCCATTTTTACCATGGTCACTTTTAAACCACGAGCTTCTAAAAGTGCAGCAACAGAAGCAGCTGAAATACCTTTACCTAGTGATGATACAACACCACCAGTCACGAAAATAAAATGGGTCATTGGGTTTCTCGTACAATCGAGCCTAAATCGGCCTGCAATGTTGCGCAATTTTACTTTACTCTGTACCAATAAAGCAAAGTCAATCCGCATCAATTCATAGAACAATAAACAATTGATTATTTTAACAGCAATTCAAATAAAAAATTACCGTAAGTTCATATGATTTTTATCTGGTATTTTGCTGCTATAATAGTGCAATTCTCTCCACCCTTTTCTGTTTGATGTAATGATGATGAAGAAACTTTTAATCTGTACCGCAATCCTGACAGGTCTTACATTGACCGCCTGTGTAAAAAAAGAAGCTCCGAAAGAAGAAGAACAAGTTGAAGTTACTCCAGCATCAGAAGTTACAACCTCTGAGCCGGCTCAGTTTGAACCACTTGAGCCTGTGGTAGAAGAACCCGCAGTTGAAGAAATTCCACCAGCTGTTGAAGTTCACCGTGAGGAAACTGAAAATACAACCACCGAAATCCGTCGTGAGATCAAACAGCCTGCGCCTGTTGAACCTGCTCCCGCTGCACCTGCAGAGAAACAAGCAGAACCGGCTCCAGCTCCAGAGCGCGCTCCTGTGGCAACACCAAAGTCTGGCTCAGAGACCAGCAAGTCTGAAGATGATGCGGTAGCAGATGCGATTGCTGCGGCAATGCCAGCACTTGAAAATTAATCGGGATTGACCGATTTTAAAAAAACCCAGTGAAAACTGGGTTTTTTTATGGTTTAAGCATCAGGCGGGTGCTTTAGATAATTGCAGCAGATAATCCGCCATTAAACGGGTTGCCCAAGAGTCGGTCTGCATTAAGCCTTGATAAAACCCGCAATGACTGCCTTTACGTGTGGTGACCACCACAATATTTGGCATTGCCTGAATGACTTCTTTATAAGGTTCCAGATTCTGGATATGACAGACCGGATCATCTTCAGCATTCAAAATCATTAAGGGAATTTTAATATTTTCAAAAACATAAATTGGATTTGTGGCTTTGCTATAACTTTCATAATCCTCAAATCCAGCCAGACGATAATACATTTTTTCAAATTCAGACAGGTCTTTTACCTCAAGCAGTTGCTTCCAGGTCGGATATACCTGCCAGATTTCCTGATAAGGTTGAATAAAGCGCTTAATCAGTTTTTTCGCCATCACTTTACTATAAAACGGATGTACATACGCAAATCCGGTTTCAGTGTTATAGCCCGGGCACAGAGCAAACGCAGCTTTGAGTGGCGTTTGCTCTCCTTCTTCTCCCAGATAACGCACCAATAAGCCGGTACCTGCCGAAGAGCCAACACCATACAGCTCAGATTTCGGAAATTTATCCTGAATATAAAGCAACTGTTCACGTAAATCCTGAGTAGAACCAAACAGGTTCATTTTAGGCACTGGCATCGGCAAGTCCGCATGCCCGCGACGTAAACACAGCGCCACGCGCCAGCCGGTATATTGATGCAGGTCACGTACCAGCTCCCGCATGGACTCAGGAGAGCCTGTAATGGTGTGGAGCAGAACAATAGTGGGCGTTGTTGGCGGCAATTTGAGTCCATACCAGGCAATGCCCGTAATGCCACCATCTGACATGGTCAACTGCTCAAGCACATCATATTGCAGCTTGATAGTTCGTTTTTTAATCAGGTCTAAATATAAAATATGCGCATGTGCATTGGATAACCAGGGTGTCGGACGGTATTTTTGTTTCAATAAGGGTAAGCGTTCAACAACACCCGAGAACACCCCATTGGGGTTATAATACAAGGTAGGAAGATCTGCGCCGCTAAAACGATCCAAATATTCACTTGAAAGCTGGCCCAGTTTTTTAAGCAACATTTTCATCTGTCTTCCCCTTCTAGTTTTACTATCAGTTGCTACAAACTTTATGTCGACTTGAGTCAATGCCAGAAATTAAGTATTAGCCTGAAAAGCCAGAATCCGCTGGCCCATCTCTAAGGCTAAAGCTTCAAGTCCAGATTTTGGTCGGATCATCACTTCAAAATCAATAATCTTCCCTTCATCATTGAACTGAATCATGTCGATTCCTTTAAGTTTTTTATCGCCGACATTGGCTGAAAACTCAAGTACAACATTGTTACCATCCTCACTGAGAAACTCTCGATGATAGCGAAAGTTTTCAAAGACCTGTATGACGTTGGTCAAAATAAAAAACACCACCTGCTTGCCGGAATAAGGTGTAAATGCCACAGGTGAGCGAAATACCACCTCCTCTGCAAGCAGTTCATTCAAGATTGACATATCGCGGCTTTCTAACATTTCATGCCAACGCGTAATAGATTTTTTTATATATTCGGTGCCCATTTTGGCTTCCTTTTTTGTTATTGAAAAATTAGGCTTCCTCTACCTGAAGGAAAAAGAGCTCATACTTCCTTCTATCCAGTGCCTCTTTCCTTTCAAGAGAGGATTCAGGGAGAGAATTGTTTCCAGCCCCATCCCTGAATATTAGCTAAGGCCCCCTCCCAACTGCTTATTGGTAAAAGGGGGGGATTTCTTGCCCTTTAAAAGAGGGCTGGAAGGCAATTAAATCGCCGCAGCCAGTTCGGCACCCTGACGGATAGCACGCTTGGCATCCAGTTCACCAGCCTCTTTGGCTCCTCCAATCAGATGCACATTTTTGCCTGCAGCTTTCAGTTCATCAAACATAGCGGTATATGATTCCTGACCTGCACAAATTACCACATGATCCACTTCCAGCAGCATAGGTTTGTCATTGACCGTGATATGCAGTCCCTGATCATCAATCTGGTTATAGCTGGCGCCCGCGATCATTTTTACATCACGATGTTTTAAGCCGGTGCGGTGAATCCAGCCGGTAGTTTTACCCAGACCTGCACCAACTGAAACGGCTTTACGCTGTAATAAATAAATATCACGATTTGATTTTTCCAGTTCTGGCGCTTTCAGGCCGCCTACCTGGTTATATTCGGTATCAATCCCCCATTCATCATAGAATTTTTGCGGGTTAACACTGCCGCTTTCACCTTCGTGACTCAAGTATTCTGCGGTATCGAAGCCAATTCCTCCGGCACCGATAATCGCGACCCGCTGACCTACCGGCTTACGCTCTTTCAGCACGTCCAGATAAGACAGTACTTTAGGATGGTCAATACCCGGAATTGACAACTGGCGTGGTGTTACTCCAGTTGCCACTACAATGTCATCAAAACTTGAGCTGACAAGCTCTTCAAAACTGGCGGTATGATTCAGCTTTAATTTAATACGCGGCTGAAGTTCAATCTGACGTTTGAAATAACGTAAGGTTTCATAGAATTCTTCCTTGCCCGGAATGGTTTTGGCTATATTAAACTGTCCACCAATCTGCGCCGCCGCCTCAAATATGGTCACGTTATGCCCACGATTGGCAGCATAGACTGCGAAACTCAGACCGGCCGGGCCAGCGCCAATTACGGCAATATTTTTTGCATCATTGACTTCTTTAAAAATTAATTCAGTTTCATAGCAAGCTCGCGGATTGACCAGACAGGTGGCAACCTTCATCGAGAAAATATGGTCCAGACAAGCCTGATTACAGCCGATACAGGTATTAATTTCATCACTGCGCCCCTGCTCAGCCTTGAGGACAAACTCAGAGTCAGCCAGCATCGGACGTGCCATAGAAATCATGTCGGCATCACCCGAGGCCAGTACATATTCAGCCATTTCAGGCGTATTGATCCGGTTAGAGGTGATCAGCGGAATATTAACCAGACCTTTCAGCTTGCGCGTTACCCAAGTAAAGGCTGCTCTTGGCACTTTGGTGGCAATCGTCGGGATACGTGCTTCATGCCAGCCAATTCCGGTATTGATAATCGTTGCACCAGCTTTTTCAATTTCTTTTGCCAGCTGAACCACTTCTTCCAGCGTTGAGCCACCCTCGACCAGGTCCAGCATAGAAAGACGATAAATAATAATAAAGTTCTCACCGACCTTTTCACGGGTACGGCGAACAATCTCGATCGGGAAACGAATGCGGTTTTCATAGCTCCCCCCCCACTCATCATCACGGTGATTGGTACGTGCCGCAATAAACTCATTGATCAGATAGCCTTCTGAACCCATGATTTCTACGCCATCATAACCGGCATACTGAGCCAGTCCGGCGCAGTTAGTAAAATCATCAATGGTTTGCTGCACTTCTGCAGAAGTTAAAGCATGCGGTTTTACCGGATTAATAGGGGCCTGAATAGGTGACGGTGCTACATTTTCAGCCTGGTAGGAATAACGCCCGGTATGCAGAATCTGCATGGCAATCTTACCTCCCGCCTCATGGACGGCCCGGGTAATGACTTTATGCTTTTCTGCTTCTTCAATTGTGTCGAGCTTTGAGCCACCTTGAAAGGTCACACCATGATCATTGGGGGAAATCCCGCCTGTAACGATTAAAGCCACACCACCTTTGGCACGCTCCGCATAAAAGGCTGCCATCCGCTCATAGCCACCTGGTACTTCTTCAAGACCTACGTGCATTGACCCCATCAATACCCGGTTTTTTAAAGTGGTAAAGCCCAAATCCAGTGGGGCAAGTAAGTTGGGATATTTAGACATTTCTACTCCTGAGCGTGCGTTTATGCTGGCTATTGTTTTACAAGCTGACCATTTTCTCCCTCAACCATCAGCTTTAATGCAACTTGTTGCACTATTTTATATGTCAGAATTGATTTTTATGCAACATGTTGCATAATAATCCTGAGTCATTTTTTGAGACGTCTATGTCTTTAGCCCACGTTCTGCTGACCAGCCTGATTGAAAAACCCAGTACCGGTATTGAACTGGCACGCCGTTTTGACCGTTCCATGGGATTTTTCTGGAATGCGACCCATCAGCAAATTTATCGTGAATTAAATGCCATGTTAGGCAAAGGCTGGATTTCCACCCTGAAAGAAGAAAATGCCCAGTCACGTAAAAAAACCTATCAGGTCGAGCGTCTGGGCCGTGAAGAGCTGACCAGCTGGATGCTTGAGCAAAGTCCGCCAGCACAATTGCGTGAAGAATTAATGGTACGTTTACGGGCCGAAGCGCAGCTTGGAGGCAATAGCACCTTGCCTGAACTGGAACGCCACCTGGAATTGCATAAAGAAAAATTAAAGACCTATCAGCAGATTTTTGCCAAGGATTTTGCCCAAGCCGATGAAAATGACCGTACCTTGTATATTCACAAAATGATTCTGCAACTGGGTATTGATCAGGAAACGGGCTGGATTCACTGGTTAGAACAGCTCATTCCGCGTCTCAAACAATTTTAAGGTAATTACAATAAAATACACCCTGGAGTATAGCCATGCCTTTTTATACCATGCCCGATGCTGAACAACTGTTTGTCCGCGAATACGGTCAGGGACAACCGGTGCTGGTATTATCCGGTCTGGGCATGCTGAGCTGGCAATGGGCTGCTTTTCTCTATCCGCATCGAAAAAATTTCCGTTTTATTATTCCTGAATGGCGTGGCTTTGGCGCATCCGGCAACTGCAAAATCCCGTCCGATCTGGATGCCATTTCCAGTCACTGGCAAGATGTACGTTCGGTTCTAGCCCAGTTAAATCTGGACAAACTCATGGTAATTGCTTACTCCATGGGTGCCACGACGGCGATGCATGGCCTGCATTATGATCACTTTGCCCAACATATTTCCGCCTATTTACATATTGATCAGTCCCCTAAAATATCGGTAGACGAGGCTTGGGCATTTGGACTTTTTGGTTCGCGCCATCAAGAATTTATCGGGATTTTGCAGGAGATTTCCCTGCTTCTGGCTCAGCATGTCCATCTTGGCTCCATCCGGAAGCTGGAAAGCTCAGTACGTGCAGCGCTGGCTGCTCTATGGCTGCGCTTTATACAACTGCAAAATGGACATAAGCTCAGCTTAAAATCCTGTGAATTCATTCTGAATCAGCCGCGTTTGCAGGGTCTACTACTTCCCACTCAGCGCATAGACTATATGCTGTGGTATATCAACAACTATCTATATCACCGGGAAGACTACCGCGCAGCTCTTAGCCAACTCTCTTGTCCGGTGACCTTCTTTAGCGGCGTTCAGTCCAGACTCTATCCCTTTGAAGGTCAACGTTTGATTGCAGAAAGCCTGCCACAGGCCAAACAGGTACTATTTAACAAATCTGGTCATGCTCCTTTATTGACTGAACCGGTCAAATTTGCCAAAGAGCTGGCCAGATTTCTGAAAGAACATCACCCAGCACCCTCGACAGTAAACTCGTTCAGAACAGCAATTTAACCCAGGAGAATGGCGATGAAAAGACTGGTGGTCTTTTCCGGTGCAGGCATAAGCGCCGAAAGTGGAATCAATACTTTTCGTGACAGTGATGGGCTTTGGGAACAATATCGCATTGAAGAGGTCGCCACTCCTGAGGCCTGGGCTAAAAACCCAGAGTTGGTACAACGTTTTTATAATGCACGGCGCAAAAACATTCTGGAGGCACAGCCCAATATTGCCCACCAGCACATTGCGCGCTTAGAAAAAAATTATGATGTCTACGTCATCACCCAGAATATTGATGACTTACATGAACGTGCGGGCAGCTCCAAAGTCATCCATTTACATGGCAACATCCGGCTGGCCAAAAGCTCTGGTCCGGACGCAGAAAATACCCGGGAATTCTATTCCGTGGAAGGCGCCGAGCTGGATCTGAACAAGCATTTTTGCAGGCAAGGTTATCCATTACGCCCGCATGTGGTCTGGTTTGGCGAAGCGGTGCCGGCTTATACAGATGCCCAGCTGTGTGTCGCAGATGCAGATATTTTTATCGTGATTGGTACCAGCTTACAGGTCTACCCAGTGGCCGGGTTAATTCATGACATTCCTGCCAGTTGCACTGCCTACTATATTGATCCCAAAGCAGAGCAACAGCATCTTCCTGCCCAGTTTCAGAAAATTGCCAAGACGGCAACCGAAGGCCTGTCGATTTTAGTGAAGCAGTTGCAGTCCTGAATATCAAACGGTACATAGTTGGTTATTGATATAATCATCAAAACAGTCTCTTGGTTTTTAACCCGCCGTTATTAGCTTATATTCCGACCCAACTTATGGCATTTTTGGATAAATATTTTTTAGATGCAGGTTCGATAACAAGCTCTTTTTATATAGCAAACAATATGTTAAACAATTAATTATTTAAAAAATTTTAGTTATATTCTGCTACACCCAACTACATTTATAAGCATCAATAAGGATAAATGTATCATCCCGTTTTTATGATACATGTGGCTTATCTAAGAGTGATAAATGAAAAATTAGTGGTAGTTGCTTATACGGAACGGTTAAATTCTTCATCAATAAAAACAGTTATATGAGGTATCTCTGTCATTGCAGCTGATGTCGTAAAGAGGGGTACTGGAGCAGATTCATCTACTTTGCTGAATGAAAGATTATTTGATTGGATTTCTGGTATAGATTCTATTGGAATATTTAGACAAGACTCAGGTTTTACTTCTTGCTTTTGTACAAGCTATGGTTCTCCAATTCCTAAAAAGTTAGAAATAACTCGTTCATATGGATTCCACTTGGATGATTAAAAGAAATGCCAGTAATTAAGAAAAGATGGGCCTTCTGTCTTCATTTAAAGAGTAATTAGTCATCTGGAATACAGTTAGATCAGACCTCCTTAGAGTGACCCAGTTGGAATGGGCTAGCAGTTTATTTTGATTAATCTAATTTAATAGTTTCTAAAATGAACCCAATACCCTCTATAAAAGCCCTTTAAGAACAAGAGGATTAATATTTTCAAAAAACCTATTCATGCCGAATGGGCTTTTCCTATGAGCAACGATGAATCGCGTCATGTTGAATAATTGCCTTTGTCCAAATTTTTTAATCAGCTGCAATTGACACTATGCAACAATCAGACTTTAATCAGCATATTGTTGCATATATGGAATCAAAGAAAATGCTGACGGATCTGGATGACTTTTATTGCTTTGCCCAAGTGGTCGAATATGGCGGCTTCAGTGCTGCTGAACGTGCTACGAATATTCCCAAGTCCAAACTAAGTCGACGCGTTTATAATCTGGAAGAACGTTTGGGCGTCCGTCTGATTCAACGTAGTTCACGCCATTTTGCCGTGACCGACATCGGCATGAATATCTACCGGCATGCCCAGGTCATGCTAAATGCCGCTCAGGCTGCGCACGACCTGGTGGATCATTTAAGTACCGAACCACGTGGCGTAATTAAAGTCAGTCTGCCAGTTTCAATGGCTCAAAATGAAATGGCTAAAATCCTTCCAGACTTTCTTAAAAAATATCCAGAAATCAAGATTCAGATGCTGGTGACCAATCGTCGTGTCGATATTATCAATGAAGGATTTGATCTGGCCTTAAGGGTTCGATCCAGTCTGAATGATGATCCAAATCTGGTGATTCGCCAGCTTGCTAAACTGGAGCAGCATCTGTTTGCAAGTCAAGGCTATCTAAATCAATTCGGTGATCTTAAAAGCCCTGAGCAACTGGCCGACCACAAAATTCTCAGTATGGTTGAAGAACACAGTGAGCAATTTCTGGTCTTGCAAAATGGCCAGCAGCAAAAGAAAATCCAGGTTAGCCCAACCGTATGTGGTTCAGATCTGAACATATTGACCCAACTGGCCGCCTCGGGATGTGGCGTGGCCTTATTGCCGGATCACGTCGTCGAACACTACCTACAACGTGGTGAGCTGGTACAGATCTTACCTGAATGGAAAGCAGCCCACGGGATTTCCCATGTGGTTTATCCATCACGTCGCGGCCTGTTGCCTGCAGTACGGGTATTTATTGACTATCTGGTAGAGCAACTACAACAGGATTAAAGTTGAGATAAAGAGACTTTGAAAGAATTTTCGCTCACATAAAAAAAGCTCATTTTCATTAGAAAATGAGCTGGAAACTACAGGACAGCACTTGAGTGAAAAGAGGAAACATCTAGGCTAAACAAGATGAATATAAGCTCTGTCAAAGCTCGAAACCACTTCTTGCTGTAGTCTTTTGTAGGCTTTCGTCCACAGAATACCGGCTAATGTAAGTTATGTGAGCCGGTGTAATGGGTTACTGTATTTTCATTGGCTATAGCAGAATTTAAATTTCCGGATATTCCCCAGTGCCTTCAGGCCATGGCGATAACAGTTCAAAGCCTGTTTCAGTCACAGCAACCATATGTTCCCATTGCGCAGACCAGGATTTGTCTGCGGTGACTACCGTCCAGCCATCTTTAAGTTCTTTGACTCGTGCTTTGCCCATATTCACCATCGGCTCAATCGTAAAGACCATACCCGGCACCAGCTTAATGCCCTGCCCCGGTTGTCCATAATGGAGAATATTCGGCTGTTCATGATACACCTTGCCAATTCCATGACCACAATATTCTCTGACGATGCTATACCCCTCCCGTGTTGCCACAGTCTGAATGGCATAGCCAATATCGCCCAGTGTTGCCCCCGGTTTCACGGCATGAATACCGGCCACCATCGCCTCATAAGTCGTATTAACCAGACGCTTCGCTTCAGCTGATGGCGTACCGACATAATACATACGGCTGGTATCACCAAAATAACCATCTTTAATAATAGCGACATCAATATTAATAATATCGCCGTCTTGCAAGATGGTTTTGGCAGAAGGAATACCATGACACACCACTTCATTTGGAGAAATACAGGTGGTTTTGGTATAGCCATAATAGCCAATATTGGCAGGTGTCACTTTCAAAGTATTGACAATAAAATCATGGCACAGATCATCCAGATATTCAGTGCTCACCCCTGCTTTCACGTGCGCTCCAATCATCGCCAGAACCTGCGCGGCCAAGCGCCCGGATATGCGCAGTTTTTCAATATCCTGCTCGGTTTTAAGACTAATGGCTGGCGCTCGCATCAATTTATCCTCAATCTGAATCACCCAATTATAGTCCTTTTTAGCTGAGAATGCCGAGGTTCTTGGGCTAGACAGGCATTTAACGCTAGGCAAAACAATTTTTTAATGCTGACTATTTATACAAACAATAAAGTTTTCAATTTATTGTAAATTCTGAATAATTTGTCAGAAAAATATAGATTTTACTTTTCTTTAAAAATATCAATAACATATCTCCACCAAATTTAGAATATCTGTTGACTCACTTAGCAAGAGCAATACGATCAGCGCCTTTCCAGCTAAAATAAACTCCAAAAACCCGTACAGATATTCTAAAATCTATTTTTCATTTTACTACTCTCCCTTTATGACAAGTCTCCGTACTCGGGATATTGTTGCCTTGGGTTTTATGACCTTTGCACTATTTATTGGTGCAGGTAACATTATCTTTCCACCGATTGTGGCGCAACAGGCCGGTGAACACGTATGGTTAGCTGCTTTCGGTTTTCTGATTACTGCTGTCGGCTTACCAGTTATCACTATTGTTGCATTATCTCGTGTTGAAGGTTCTATCCAGATTTTAAGCTCGCCTTTGGGCAAAGCCGCCAGTATTTTGCTGACTGTGATCTGTTATCTGGCCGTCGGTCCTTTATTTGCAACTCCGCGTACCGCCACCGTTTCTTATGAAATCGGGTTTTCTTCCTATTTCGGCAATGAATCCAGTAGCCTGCTAATTTATAGCAGTATCTATTTTGCGGTCGTGATGCTCGTTTCCCTGTATCCGAACAAGATTCTGGATACTGTCGGCTATTTTCTCTCTCCGCTTAAGATTATCTCCCTGATTATCTTAGGAGTGGCCGCTGTCATGATTCCGGCCCAGGCACCACCTGCACCGATCAACAGCTATATTGACAGCCCGGTTTCTGAAGGGATTGTGAATGGTTATCTGACCATGGACACCTTGGGTGCTCTGGTTTTCGGTATTGTGATTGTAAAAGCAATTACATCGCGTGGCGTAACGGACAAGAAGCTGATTACCAAATATGCAGTGAATGCTGCGATTATTTCGGGGATCGGTTTAACTCTGGTTTATCTGAGCCTGTTTAAACTGGGTCTGGGTAGTCATGAAGTTGCTCCGAATGCGGCCAATGGGGCGGTTATTCTGCATGCATATGTGCAATATGCCTTTGGTGACATGGGCGCGTACTTCCTGTCCGGCATGATTTTTATTGCCTGTATGGTGACTGCAATCGGCCTGACCTGTGCCTGTGCAGAGTACTTCTCCAGCCTGACCAAAATTCCGTATAAAGTTCTTGTCCTGATCCTGATTGGTTTTTCGCTGCTGATATCTAACCTCGGTTTAACCAAACTGATTGCAGTTTCAGTCCCGGTATTAAGTGCGATCTATCCACCCGCCATTACAGTTATTATGCTGAGCTTCTTGACAGGCTTCTTTAAGAAACCATCGCATGTCATTGCTCCAGTGACCTTGGTTGCCTTGATCTTTGGTATCTTTGATGGCTTAAAAGTTGCCGGTTTCAGTTTACCTGCTAGCTTAGAGAGCTTGCCACTTTCTGAACAAAATATGGCCTGGTTTATCCCCTCCATGATTGTTCTACTGATTGCAGCTGTGATTGACCGTATTAAAAACTAATCCTTCTAGCATGTTGAGGTCATAAAAAAACGAATTTTTACCCAAAATCCGTTTTTTAGCGTGATCAATAATTGTCAGGTTTTACCCAAACGGACATTTATTGTTTACACCCTGCAAAGTCCTGTTAGCGCACATAAGTCAAAAATTTGATATAAAAATAGCAAAAAACGAATTTTTTACTGGATAGCTTGGCACAATAAGATTTATAATCTGGCTCAAATAAAAATATATTTATGCATTCTAAATACTTAAGGTTTTTGACTTAAACCAAAAGCACCTTCTACTCATACAAACACTTACACAAAATTGATTATTTCTCCATCATTTCAGCGTAAAATTTTTCTCTTTCACCTAAGATGAATCTAAAAAGTTGCAAACTTTTGCAATTGACCGTTCTGGCCTTTGGCATGCAACTATAATTCATTTTAAATCAATTGTTTATGCAGATACTTGACTAAAGTCAAGCTTTTTCACTGTGAAAGCTTTCTGGAACAGTTGCAAAAGCTGAAATTAAACAGTACAACTGTATATTCAATTCTGACTAAGTTACTCTATTTTAGTCATTTAATAAGACCAATAACTATAGGAGAAATGGAGATGTTATCAGTACATTTCAACAAGCAAGTCTTCATTGATGCTCTTAAAACCAATACCGACTTGGTGACCTTTTTAAGCACTAGCATCGCGCTCATGCTGACTTTATTTGTTCATTGTTTAATTCAAGGCAATTTAAAACTTGAATATTTCGGTTATGCGATGATTGTCTCGATGGTCTTTTTCCTCTGGGCCCTCGTTGACCAGAAATACCGCTAATCACTTCCTCAATTTTTAGATTGCCCCAGATGGATGAGCTGACCCCTCATCCATCTGGACAGAAAAAAGTAATAATGCATTCAAAATAATAAAAGATAGAACCTAAAACAACCCTAAAACTGCACCATACAGCAAGATTCCTGTCCCTCCTACTTCTGCAATAATTAGTCCTAGCATCGCACCTGTCATCAAAATTCCAGGGAAATTCCACCTGCCCAATTGATGCGGTGTCTTAAACTGATTCGTGGTATCTCTCAAATAGCCGTGCAGAATATAGGCCCCGATTGAAAAGCTGAAAAAGACTATATTCACGATGACACAGATCAAGTTAAGCGCTGCGGAAAATGCCGATACATGAGCGAGTACCGCCAAAATCAAGGATGCAGGTGCATAGAGCAAACTACTGCGATGTGCAATATCGACATAATAATGCGCCCGAGATTGTGCAGAGTTCCGGATCTGCCAATATTTCCACACGCCGGTCAGCATGCCCACCCATAAGAAAATTCCACTAAAAATAATGGCAATTTTGACTGCCAGATCAAGTGCTGCTACTTCCATAGTTTTATTCCCTGTCGTCATTCTACTGACTTTTTAGTCATTATTTGAGCGAGTTTCTTTTTAGAACTGGTGTACATTAAATCAATCATTCTGATTTAAAAATATAGTGTAGCTTATGTCTAAATTTGAAACATTGACCCTAAACTGCCAAGATGGCTACCAATTAAGCGCATGTTTTTATGAAGCATCTGCATCTAAACAACAACCCTATCCCATTTTAATCTGTCCGGCGACGGGAATTACCAAACAGTTTTATCATCGTTTTAGCTGCTGGCTACAGGCGCAAGGCTATGCCGTCTTGGTCTTTGACTTTCGGGGAATTGGTCAGTCTCTATATGGACCTTTAAAACAGTCGACAGCCAGCATCGTGCAATGGGGACAGCAGGATATTCCTGCGGCAATTGATGCTCTTTTAGATAAAACTAAGGCTGAACAGCTCATCTTGCTGGGTCATAGTGCAGGTGGACAGCTACTCGGCCTTGTGCCAAACCATGCAAAAGTGGCTAAGGTAATTGCCATTTCTGGCTCCACCGGCCATATCAAAGGCTTAAAAGGGCGAACCAAATTACTGGCACCTCTCATGTTTGATGTGATTTTTCCCTTATCACGCTTCACTCTTGGCTATGGACCAACCCGTGCCATTGGGATGGGAGAAAACCTGCCCAAAGATGTAGCACGTGAATGGGCACAATTTTGCAGCAAGCCAGGTTATGTAATCAATGCCATCGGTAAAACCGTGACCCGACAGCAGGATTATCATGTGCAAATTGAGTGTCCTATTACGGCCATCTGGTCTACAGATGATGAAATTGCCACTGAAGCCAATGTCAAAGACCTGTTACGCCTGTATCCAAATGCTGCAACAAAAGCCATTGAGTTGAATCCTTCCACTCTAGGACACAAGGCGATTGGGCATATGTCAATGTTCAAATCTTCACATGAAAACTTATGGCCTATTATTGAAAAAGAAATTGCAGCTTAGGCTATTTTTAGCTCAACAATTCAAGTAAGCCTCGGCCCTTTAATAGAAGCTCGACTTTAAACTGTTCGAAAGGTCTACTACAAAGCCAAAACTTTAAAGTAGACCCTCTTTTTTATATCCTGCTATTTTAGGCAAGCACTGTTTGAGAGAATCACTGCAAGATTAACCATGACATCCGATTTGTTAAATAAGATAAAAGCTGCATTTACTATTGCTGTCACTAAGCCTTAATGCAAAGTGGTATTTTTCAATTTTTTGGTATGATCTTTTTTTAAGCTTGACTACTTTTAGTGCAAGCGCACACTGATATACACAATGTATGTTCACTTCCTGGTTATCAATGGTATAACTTATTTATATGTTTTAATTTGCTTTCTTTCAACATGACTGATAATGACTACGTATTGGATCGCATTGATCGCAAAATTCTTCGAGAACTTCGCAAGGATGGTCGCCTAAGTGTGACCGAACTGGCGGAGAAAGTAAGCCTGTCCACATCTCCCTGCTGGACGCGCTTAAAACGCCTGGAAAATAATAATATTATTGAGGGTTATACTGCCAATATTAATGCCAAAGCCTTAGGGATTAATGAGCTATTCTTTATTGAAATCACGCTTGAACGTCATGATGATGAAATTTTAAATGAGTTCAGTGAAGCCTTGGCCAATATGCCTGAAGTGGTGGAAGCTCATCTGGTCACGGGTGATTATGATTATCTGGTCAAAGTCGCAGTGAAAAACTCTGAACACTACGAACGTTTTTTGCGTAAAAACCTATATTCCATGAAGGGAATTCGTCACACCCGTTCGATTTTTGCCCTGCGTCCTTTAAAGCTGGCCAATAATACGGATTTGTTGATGATTGAATAATCTGAAAAGAAGGATCAGTTATCTCACACAAGCGGATCTATTTATGTTTTAATACGCTCAGTATGAGATGAGCCTTATATGAGTATAACGTGAGTTATACGACTAGCCCCTAACCATGGGGCTTTTTATTGTCTGTCATTTAAGAAGAATCACTTAGACTCAATATCATATACCCAGTTTTTCGCTTGTTGGTCTGTGATAGTTTCACAAACATAATACTCATGATCCCAAGCATCTTGATGGAAGATTTCTTTTTTATGGTAAGTTACTTGTTTACCATTTTCTACGCAGACGAAACTGTCACCTTGCTCTTTGACTTGAGTTCCGTTAAGGAAGCGGGATTGTTTGGGCATTGCTATAACAACTTTTAAACCATTTTTCAATATGAGAATTAAACGATTTATTAAAATGACTGTAAAGCTTGTTCTTCAACATACCTATAGAAAAAAAATTAGCCTAATGACATTCATTATAACAACATAAGTATCTATTCATCATTACGCAATTCAGCACATTCAAAAATATTGAAATTTTGCCAAAATAATTCGAATCGAACACCCATCTTATTTATTTTTTTACACCACTCAATTTCTAAATCGCTTGGTTTTCTATTTAGCACGATATTTAAATAATTAAATTTTTTTCTATTAGGATAATAATTATACTCTAATAGCTGACCTAAAGCCTCCCTAATACTATGTCTCACATAAGGTGTATTAACTACTTTTAATTCAAACATATAGGTACTATCATCTCGTTTTGCGGTCAAGTCAATAGCATTTTTTTCTTGTTCAATATCAATAAAACCCTTATCCAAAAGGTATTTTTTTAAATCATTAGATAATTTGTTATGTAATGGTTTAATTAATTTTTCATCATTATTAGCACTTCTAATATATGATATTTCATTAAGATTTCTATCATCGTCTAAAGCTAAATTAGCTAGACTTAAATCATCAAAAATACTACTTAATTTTTTTAATTTATTTTTTCCTGTTATATTTTCAGCAGTTGTATAATGATAATTCAAGCGTTCTTTAACCAACTTACTCATCAAAATTGGTTTATCCAGCAAAATTATTTTTTGTGGACAGATTGATATATTCAAAGGAAAGATAAATTTTTCCTCTTTTGTTTCTCCTAAAATATAATTATTAACCAATCTTTTATTTATGCCTAAATTTATCAGCTCTTGTTTTCTTCTAATAAATATCTCGGATTTTTTAAATTTTTTTTCTAAAGTTACACGCTGCTTTTCACTTAAAAATTTCGCCTCCTTATAAAGTCCAATCAACCAATCTCTTCCATCATTATCTTTACTGAAAAAAAAGATATTAAATTTTTTACCTTCAAAATTCTTCGGTGTTTGATACATATATCCATAGCAAAGACCCTCTATTAAATCATTAGTATTAAAATTCCATTCTTCATATCCAAAGCCATGTGTTCCTGCAAATCCTTTATCTACATCTATTGTTTTTCCTGCTGGATATTGATAACCATTCGAATTCCAGCATAACCTTTGCAATAAGTATTCCATTTTATTCTCAAAAAATAAGGGCTGATTACTCAGCCCTTATTTTAAACTACTTTTTGATCAATTAAGCCAATTGAGCAGCAGCAATTTTTTTAGTGTCTACGTTTTTCGCAGCATCTGTATACTCGCTCATCTTGTCGAAGTTCAAGTATTGATAGATGTCAGCAGACATGCTGTCAATTTGAGCTGCGTACTGTTGGTATTCTTCTGGAGAAGGTAATTTACCCAATACAGCAGCAACAGCAGCAAGTTCAGCAGAAGCCAAGTAAACGTTCGCACCTTGACCTAAACGGTTCGGGAAGTTACGGGTAGAAGTCGACACACAAGTGGTGTTCGGCGCTACACGTGCCTGGTTACCCATACACAGTGAACAACCTGGCATTTCTGTACGAGCGCCAGCTTTACCATAAGTGTTATAGAAACCTTCTTCCATCAACTGGTGTTCATCCATACGAGTTGGAGGAGCTAACCATAGACGAGTAGACAAAGAACCACCTGGTACTTTTTCTAGAAGCTTACCAGCTGCACGGAAGTGACCGATGTTTGTCATACAAGAACCGATGAACACTTCATCAATTTTGTCGCCTTGAACGTCAGAAAGAAGTTTTGCATCATCTGGATCGTTCGGGCAGCAAAGGATAGGTTCTTTGATGTCAGCAAGGTCGATTTCATACACTTTCGTGTATTCAGCATCAGCGTCAGCTTTAAGAAGTGATGGGTTCGCCAACCATTTTTCCATGTTCTCAACACGACGAGCCATAGTACGCGCATCGCCATAACCTTGAGAAATCATCCACTTCAGCATAGTGATGTTTGAGCGCAGGTATTCAGCAACTTTCTCTTCAGAAAGAGTGATAGAACAGCCCGCTGCTGAACGTTCAGCAGAAGCATCAGAAAGTTCGAATGCCTGCTCAACAGTCAGGTCAGTTTCCATTTCTGTTAGGTCGATCTCAAGGATACGGCCAGAGAAGATGTTCTTCTTACCTTTCTTCTCTACAGTCAGGTCACCTTCTTTAATTGCATAGTAAGGAATTGCATGTACCAGGTCACGTAGCGTGATACCAGGTTGCATTTTACCTTTGAATTTCACCAGTACAGATTCAGGCATATCTAGTGGCATAACACCAGTTGCAGCAGCAAACGCTACAAGACCAGAACCTGCCGGGAATGAAATACCGATTGGGAAACGAGTATGCGAGTCACCACCAGTACCTACTGTATCTGGAAGAAGCATACGGTTTAACCACGAGTGGATAATACCATCGCCTGGACGTAAAGATACACCACCACGATTCATGATGAAATCAGGAAGCGTGTGTTGCATTTGAACGTCAACTGGTTTCGGATATGCAGCTGTGTGACAGAAAGATTGCATTACCAGGTCAGCAGAGAAACCTAAGCAAGCCAAGTCTTTCAATTCATCACGAGTCATCGGACCTGTAGTATCTTGCGAACCAACAGTTGTCATACGTGGTTCACAGTAAGTACCTGGACGAACACCCTGACCTTCAGGAAGACCACAAGCGCGACCTACCATTTTTTGAGCTTGAGTGAAGCCTTTACCTGTATTCTCAGGCTGAACTGGAGTACGGAATAAAGTAGATGGAGCAAGACCTAACTCTTCACGTGCTTTAGTCGTTAAACCACGACCAATAATCAGGTTAATACGACCACCAGCACGTACTTCATCTAGAAGTACTGGAGTTTTCAGTTCAGCTTCAGCGATTTGTGCGCCATCTTTGAACGCTGTTACTTTTGCAGCAGCATGATCAATTTTCAGAGTGATTTCATCACCCATGTTCATGTTAGAAACATCGATCTCAACTGGTAATGCACCCGCATCTTCCATCGTGTTGAAGAAAATCGGAGCAATTTTACCACCTAAGCAGTAACCACCGTCTTTTTTGTTCGGGATATGAGCAATCTCGTCACCGAAGAACCAAAGAACCGAGTTCGTTGCAGATTTACGAGATGAACCTGTACCAACAACGTCACCCACGTAAGCAACTTGGTTGCCTTTCGCGATAAGTTCTTTAATTTGACTTAATGGACCAACTTCACCAGGTTTTTCAGGGTTGATGCCATCACGTTCGTTTTTCAGCATTGCATTTGCGTGCAATGGAATGTCTGGACGGCTCCAAGCATCTTGAGCTGGAGACAGGTCATCCGTGTTGGTTTCGCCAGTTACTTTGAAAACGGTTAGTTTAATTTCTTCAGGAACGTCTTTACGGCTAGTGAACCATTCAGCGTCAGCCCAAGATTGAAGAACTGCTTTCGCGTTTGCATTGCCCGCTTTTGCTTTGTCAGCAACGTCATGGAACGCATCAAATACTAGCAGCGTTTTTTTCAGCGCTTCAGCAGCAAGTTCACCTAGAGCAGCGTCATCTAAAAGTTCAACTAAAGGAGCAACGTTATAACCACCAAGCATAGTGCCCAGTAAGTAAACCGCACGTTCTTTAGAAACCAGTGGAGAAGTTGCTTCGCCTTTAGCCACAGCAGCTAAAAATGCAGCTTTAACATAAGCAGCTTGGTCAACACCCGCTGGAACACGGTTTTCAAGCAAATCAACTAAGAATGCTTCTTCGCCAGCTGGTGGATTTTTGAATAATTCAACTAATGCAGCAGTTTGAGTATCATCAAGTGGCTTCGGTGGGACTCCGAGTGCGGCACGTTCTGCAACGTGTTGGCGGTAAGCTTCTAGCACGGTGTTATTCCTCTTTTTTAAAAAATTATTTATGATTTCCTGCTTATATAAAGCTTCATAAATAATATGGACTCCAAAATTTTACTAAACTTCCAGTTAAAAGTTAATGCAAGTAAAGTGTTTCTTTGTGATGCTCGTTATTTTATAAATAAATGATGCCCATAATGATCATTCAATAATCAAGGGCCATCTGCTTGCATAAATTAACGACGGTTATGAACCCTTTTAACTGAATTTGATGCATAAAAAAGGCAACACTGATGTTGCCTGATTTATATAAAAAAAGATACTCCACCTTAGTGGACTGTGGTTGAGTTTAAATATTGCTGGAATGAATCTCGACAGCCTTCAAACTTAAGAAACCATTGATCTTCACAGGTAGTGCTATGGTTGCTGCTGGCAAAGGAAATGTCCACCTGATACAACTGCTTATCCTGTTCTATAATTCTTTTAAAAACCACCCGGTCACCCACACTCAATACATAGTGACCACCACTAATTATTGCAAAACCATGTTCATCTTCTAACAGCAAATCACAGTGATGCAAATACTTAACGACTTTCATCTTATGTTGCTCCTGAAGTTCTGGAGTTAAATTTATTATTCAATATTCAGATAAGCTTTTCTATATTTTAGATTTAGCAATTGTCACAAATTATATATTTACTTAGGCTATTTAATAGCCATTAAAAACAGGTGGCTGAATTAAGGTTTTACAATTTTATGAGAGCAAACTGACTTCATCAGGAATAAAAAAACCGTTTCTTAGAACGGTTTATAATCTGGCATTTCATCATGCGGTGTAGCAATACACTTTTGCGTAAACTCAGCCCGCACTTTTTCACGTGCCGCAGCTACATCCTGATTAATTTCTTCTTTTGGAAGTGCATAAATTTCATCAATGATGCCCAGGATAAATGTCCGAGTTGTATCATCATCAATCTTGTTAGCATGTTCAATTGCCTTGTCTTTTTCAATCGCGTTCTGACGGTCCAGCATAATGGTACGCGCGGCATTCCCCACACTACGGCAGTAACCTTGCCATTGCTCTTCCGGGGTTAAAGGTTTCTTCTCGGCACAACCCACCAGCGCCACCATAAACGATAAGACCAATAATTTTTTCATGAACTTCTCCTTCCACAAGGCAATATAAAAGATCAGGCAGGATTTGTCATTTAAAATGCAAATCCTGTGCCTTAAGTAGAAGAGTCTAATCCGGTCTTTAACAGGCGAAGCTTCGGAAGAAATTAACCGCAATTCGCCTGTAAAACTTTTTTGCTGGTTGCATCTACAGTTACAGTGATACGTGCGTCATTATAATCCATGGTAACGACATCCCCCGGATGAATAACCCTTACCAGCTGGGCTTGGGTTTTTTGCTTGATCTGTGCTTCGGTCAAATCTGCCTGTCCAACCAAGGCCACAGCCTGTTCAGGTACACATTTGGGCTGACTCATATTGTAATATTCCCATTCTTCAATGACCTGTTGATTTTTTAGATGACAGTAACCAACTTGCCCCTGCGCTTCGGTACGTAATTCCAGTTTTCCACCTTGGTTGACACAATATTGACTTGCCGGATTGACCATGCCTAATACGGGCTTGTGGTCATGATTCTGCGTAACGCTGGTACAGCCGGCGAGCAAAAGGGTGGCCAACATGCCAGATAAACCAGATAAGATTATTTTTTGCATATTCAGCATTCTTCTGAAGTTATTGACGCTTAATTTAGCATATTCACTTCACAGCTCCAGCGATATGCTGAGTCTGATCCTTATATTTATGTACAAGCTGTAGTCTTATCTTTTTTTAAATAACTTTTCTGATTTTAAATAGGTCTTCTATTAAATGTTTTAATCTACTAGACTAGCATTAAAAAAACCGCTTGATTTAAAAGCGGTTTTTTTCAAGACAATCTACTTTTTAAATGGAAAAGCATATTTCACAATACGTTTAAGTACACTGCCATATTGTTTCACCAGACTGGCATTGTTGTAGTGCAAGCCATATTTTTTACATACCGCTTCCACTTTTGGCGCCATCTGACGATAACGGCGTGCAGGGATATCCGGATATAAGTGATGCTCAATCTGATGGCTTAAATGTCCGGTCAGAATATGAAAGGCCTCTGAACCTGTCAGATTAGAAGATCCACGTATCTGACGCATGTACCAGTGACCACGACTTTCATTTTGCATGACGGATTTCGGGAATACTTCTACGTCTTTGGTAAAGTGACCACAGAAAATCACACTAAAGGTCCAGATATTACGAATGCCATTGGCCACCAGATTCCCCGTAAATACCGGCAGTGCCGCCGGACCAGCAATGACCGGAAAGAAAACATAATCCTTAAACAACTGCTTGCCAATTTTGCGCTGCATCGGTGCCCACTCTTCTTGCATTTTCTGCTTGGTTTTGCGGCCCTTCAAGTATTTGCCCAGCTCAAGATTTTGAATTGCGACGCCCCACTGGAACAGCAAACAGAATGGCACGGCATAAATCGGTTGTAATAAAAAGCCCGGCTTCCAGCGCTGCTCGGGGAACAGGCGCAGCAGGCCATAACCGATATCATCATCCATTCCTTTGATATTGGTATAGGTATGGTGTTTAAAGTTATGCGTCTGACGCCAGTTATCAGAAGTACCGACAATATCCCACTCATAAGTTTGACCCTTCAGCTTAGGATCATTCATCCAGTCATACTGGCCATGCATAACATTATGACCCAATTCCATATTTTCCATGATTTTGGCAAAGCTTAATAGACCTGTCCCCAAAACCCAGGCTGGCGGAAACCAGCCTGCAAACAACAAGGCACGACCTGCAATTGAGGAATATCGAATTGCAGAATACACCTTGTGGATATACTTGGCATCTTTTTCGCCCAGATCATTCAGCACTTCCTGCTTGATTGCATCCAGCTCAGCTGCGAGCTCATCCAGCTCAAACTGGCTCAATTCACGGTTTTTAGGATTTTTAAAATATTCTACTTTGACTGGCATATTCATAAGATAAGACTCGCTTATAGGTCAATGACTAGATCGGTCTGTGCCGAGTTAACACAAATTTTCAAGGCATTACCGGGTTCGGTACTTTGTGCGCCATTGACCAGACTTTTGGTTGCACCTTCAACTTTATTACAGACACATTTATTGCAAATTCCCATACGGCAGCCATGTGCAGGTTTAATATTTTGATGTTCCAGACTCACCAGAATTGACTGGCCTTTAGGAATACTGACGGTCTTTTTTGACCGGGTCAGTGTGATATTCACAAAACCAGTATCAGACATATCGCATAAGCTCATACTAAAGGCTTCACTTTTGAACAGTTTGACCGAACCAAACAGCGGTTCTGCAGTCGATACAAAGCCGGAAGGCCCACAGGCATATACCACGCTTTGCTCAAGGTTTTGTAACTGTGTCAGATAGCTTGCATCTAAACGCGGCGCAGCCTGCTGTTCCTGAGTGGCAAATACCTGATAACTGAAGTTAGGATATTTACGTGCTAATGCTTCAAAGCGTGTAATAAAAGCAGCCTCCTGATTGTGCTTGACCCAATACCATAGAGTCACAGGCACGGAAAACTCAGTTTTCTGATCCAAGGCTTCCAGTATGCTGAGCATCGGTGTAATACCACTTCCTGCGGCCAGCAGAATCATCGGATGTGCTTGTTCAGGCAAGGTCATATCACCAAAAGGCTGGCCAAACTCAATAATGTCGCCGACTTTGGCCTGTTCAGCCAACCAGTTACTCACCTTGCCGGCATTGACTTGCTTTACGGTAAGTAAAACATGCTGCTGATCCAGACGTGTCAGGCTATAGCTGCGTTCATAGCGAATTCCCTTGATCACTACAAATACAGAGTGATGCTGGCCTGCTTCACCAAATTTGAATAAACGATTGACCCGAATTTTGAAACTCAGCATATCCCGTGCAGCAGTTTCTATATGCACAATTTCGCCTAAAGCCTGATTGAATGACCATAAAGGATTCAGTTTTTGCGCCCAGAAGTTGATCGCATGCTGGTCGATTACACTCTCGCCGAGCGTAGTTAAAGGCATTTTAAGTTTTTCGAGTACCTGCATCGTAAAGACACCACCGTGGATTTTCAATTATTATACATCTGTATATATATTTGTATATACAAGTGTATTGTTTCTAATTATTTCACAAGCCGATTCCCCTTGGTTATAATGTAATAATGCTTTAATTAACCCCTTCTCCTGAAAGAGCTTTCAATGAAAATGAGCAGTGACGCCTCCTTACAATCAAACAACATTGATGAGCCAATTGTGGTACGTAGTGTGGGCCGTAAAGCGACTATTACCAAAGAAGAGCTTTTTCAGGCAGCCTTAAATCTGATTGGGCCAGAAAAGAGTATCTCGTCCTTAAGTTTGCGTGAAGTTGCACGTGAAGCTGGCATTGCACCAAACAGTTTTTATCGCCATTTTAAGGATATTGATGAACTGGCAATCGAGCTGATTGATCGTGCTGGGATTGTATTGCGTCAGATTTTGCATGAAGCACGCCTGCAGGCATCACGCCAGAGCAGCATCATTCGCAGCTCGGTAGAAGTATTTATTGCCCAGCTCGATGCAGATGAAGGCAATCTGAGCCTGTTATTACGTGAAGGCTATACCGGCTCCAAGTCTTATAAGCAGGCCGTAGAGCGTCAGCTGAATTATTTCCAGCAGGAGTTGCAGGAAGATTTGATCCGCTTCGAGCGCCTGAATAATAAAAAATTATTTCATCCGGATATTGTATCTAAGGCGATTACGCAATTGGTATTTAATATGGGGGCCAATGTAATTGATATACCAGCTGCAGAACGTCAGGAAATCGCAGAACAAACGATGATTATGATTCGAATGATTCTGGAAGGTGCCCGTCATCTGGAACAATCCCAACTGAATTAACTGAAAGTTAAATCAATACAAGGAGGCTCAAATCAAGCCTCTTGCTTTATAGTTTAAAGCAACTGCAGCTGGGCATTGACATGATTGGCTGTTGTTTCAGGATGTTCAAGCGGAAACATATGACCGCCCTGCACCACCGAATATTTTATCTGGTAAAACTTCTGTATTCCTTGTGGTAGTCCTTGCTGATAAAACTGGCTATGTTCAGCAGTAACCAGATGCACTGGGACTTGCGGTGGTTTACGCGGCGTTCTCCACCACCAAGCCGGCACTGTCCGAAAAATTTCAGCTTCAATCTGTTTTGGGATACGCAATGTGACTCCACCCTGTGGATTGGCCACTAGTCCACTTGCAATATAATCATCAAAACACTGCTCATCAAAATGTTTAAACAGGCGATTCATCCTGAGCGCTTCAGCCGCGGCCTGGCGCGATGGCCAGTAATCTTTACGCTTTAAGGTAATACCTGCCGGGGTAAAACGGTCAATACTTTTCAGGTTCAGTTTTTTTACCAGCTCAAAAAGTGCACTTTTTCTTCCGATAACAAACGGCGGGTCCATAATCACCAGTCTGGAAAAAAGTTCTGGCCGGCGATATGCCGCCATAAGCGTAATTAAGCCGCCAAAAGAGTGCCCTACCCCCACCACTTTCTGGCCCGGTGCCTGCTGCTGAATATCATCGATGACTTCATCCACCAGATAACGCCAGTCTTTGGTGATCGGGTAGTGTGGATTCATTCCAATCAACGGAATGGATTTGACCGTATATTCATCCTGAAAATGATCTAAAAACTTTCGATAGCTCGCAGAGGGAATACCATTCGCATGCGTAAAATATAATACGGGTTTCATTTTTATCTTTGCTTATCTTCTGAGATATTGCCTCAGCTTAATCATTCAAACTTGAATGCTATAGGGCAGAAATCATCAATCTATGACTTTAAAGTCACAGGCCTTTGATAACAGGAACTTTATAACTGGACTCAGCATTATTTTTGTGCAACCACCAGACTTTGCATCGGTAGAAAAATTGCTCCACAGGTGGTTTTATCTCCGGCCAGAACCACTGCCCGGCCGTGAACCTGAAAAGACGGATCAGCAGCAATCGCCATGACGACAAGCTGGCATTTTGGACAATAATGTTTCATTGCATGTAAATGAACTGCAACGCCATTGACCAGAAAAGAAGCTTCTTCTTCAACGACCACCCCACCATGTGAAGTTTTGGCTCCGATGGTAACTAAGGCTTTAGACATATTGTTTTTCTTTATAATTTTAAGGAAGCCGAAATTCTAACCAAAAATAGCCCCATACACAAAATAGCCCGATTAAAGGGCTGGCTTGCTAAAAGTTTAAAAATAAAAGCAGCCCGAAGACTGCTTTTAAGAAATATCTTTTTGCTCAATGAGCGTTTATGGTTTTACCACCACCATTACCTGAATACCTTCAGGCGTCACCGATAATCCATCCAGCAGACTTAGTCCTTCTTTTTGCAACTTCTGTAAACGCACAATTTCATCTTCACGGATACTTGGGTTGAACTGCTTCAGATAAGTCAGACGGTCAATTTCATATTGCCATTTATTACCATACACTTCTTTAGCCTGCTGCTTGAAATTTGGCAAATTCGCACGTGCCAGTTCAAGAGCTTGCTGGTAACGTGCCTCAATAATATCACGACGGGCTTTGACCACCTGACGGCAGCTATTACCATCTAGATGATGTAAATACGGTTTCAGGATTTCTGGGGCAATCTTCTGTGACAGATCCTGACCTTTTTCACTCAGCAAGACGCGAATCAATTGCTGTGGCAAGCTAGATGGCAGGTTCAGCGCTTTAGGTGCAATAACATCAACTTTAAACCAGACTTCCAGCAATACAGAACCTTGCGGTAAAGCGGCTGACTTTAACACAGCAACGTTGGTACTGCCAAAACCTTGAGTATTAATCATTTCCATCACACTTTCGGTAAATGGATGCTCAAGGGTCAGGTACTGTGCATCTTCCCTGATTTGCGCCTGATCACGGTAGAACGTTGCTGTCATACCATCTTCGTCCAGCGTCAAACCTTGTACCTGCATCTGATCTGTGGGCTTGATGATTACGGTTCCATTGCTTTGCTCATCAAAATCAATGTTGGTCGATGCCATAAAGCGTTTCATAAACACAGGCAGATTTGTGTTGTCATCATAGTCTTCGAGTGCCTTGACAATTTCCTGCGCCACAACAGGACGACAAGAATTATACTCAAGCAGTCGGTCACGGCCAGCCTGCAACTCGGCTTCCAGTGCTTCACGTTGTACGCTGACTTCTTCCAGCAGATCTTCAAATTCCTGGCCTTTGTCCGCCAGCAGGCAATCTTTTAATGCCACAATGAAGTTTTCTTGCAAAGTTTGCGCTGTAGGAGAAATATTACTAAAAATATTCAGGGCTTCGTTATACCAGCGGAACATCCGCTCTTGCGCTGTACCCACTAAATAAGGCACATGAATCTGAATACGGTTTTCCTGGCCGATCCGGTCCAGACGGCCAATACGCTGTTCCAGCACATCAGGATTCGCCGGCAAGTCAAACAGAATCAGATCAGAAGCAAACTGGAAGTTACGCCCTTCAGAACCAATTTCTGAACAGAGCAGAATCTGTGCACCATAAGAGTCTTCAGCAAAATAAGCCGCTGCCTGGTCACGTTCCAGCAGGCTCATCCCCTCATGGAACATCGCGGTACGGATACCGGCATGTAAGCGAAGTACATTTTCTAGCGCTTCTACCACCGGACCGCTGCGTGCAATCAGCAATACCTTCTTGTGTTTCAGATCGGTACGCAATTTTTCCATCAGCCACATGACACGTGGATCAGTCTCCATCCATGAGCCATCGAGCTGGGCTTCTTCCGGCCACATCTGTTCACGTAGCTTGCCATCTTTAGACCAGTTTTCTGGTGCTGGCAGTGGTACAGGCTGACAGTCACGGCCCGGGAAGCCCTGAATGGCTTCACGCGTGTTACGAAACAGAATACGACCTGTACCATGACGGTCCAGCAGTTCATGAATCGCACGGAAGCGTTGTTCTGCTGTATCTTCAATCGCATGACCTAACAAGTCTTCAATTGCAGTCAGATGTTCGGCTTCAAGTGGCATATCTGACATCAAGGCTTCAGCAATTTTAGCAGTATGCTGATATTGTTCTTCTTCATCCAGGAAACGGTCCAGTGAGCTAAAACGCTGCGGATCAAGTAAGCGCAGACGCGCAAAGTGACTTTCTACGCCCAGCTGTTCTGGTGTTGCGGTAAGCAGTAAAACGCCTGCTGTGTGCTCTGCCAGCTCTTCAACCAGGTCATAACGGTCATTACCGCCTTCTTCTTCGCTCCACATTAAATGGTGCGCTTCGTCGACCACCAGCAAATCGAAACCTGCTTCTAAAGCCTGTTCACGTAAATCTTCATGGTCAATCATCAAATCGACAGATGCAATGATGCGCTGCTCGGTCAGGAACGGGTTAAGATCCGGATCATGTTCCTTGATCGAAGCGGTACGGGTCAGATCAAACAGGGAGAATTCCAGATTGAAACGGCGGCGCATTTCAATCATCCACTGATATTGTAATGAATCTGGAACCAGAATCAGGATACGTTCAGAACGTCCTGTTTTAAGTTGCTGGTGCATGATCAGGCCGGCTTCAATGGTTTTACCCAAGCCAACTTCATCGGCCAGTAATACACGCGGCGCAAAACGCTGACCAACTTCATGGGCAATATACAGCTGATGGGGAATCAGACCAACACGTGAACCAATCAGGCCGCGTAAGGGGCTGCTTTGCATATTGGCTTGCATCAGCAAGGCTTCAATACGCAGGTCATACCATTCTTTATAATCAATCTGGCTGGCCAGCAAACGATCCAGCGGCTTGGATAGCTGAATACTTGCACCCACACGGGTTTCATTGAGGGCTTTATGCTCTTCGCTGCCATCTTCAAGCGTGCGTACTACGTGGTAACGGACCACGCCATGACGGTCTTCGACCGATTCCACGGTCCAGTAAATACCTTCCTGATCTTGCAGCTCGTCATTGGCATTAAAAATGATGCGGGACAAAGGTGCATTGCTACGTGCATAGACACGCGTTTCATCGCTTTTTGGGAATAAAATGCTGACCGATCGTTCATCAACATCAATGAGAACTCCTAAGCCGAGTTCTGTTTCAGTATCTGATAACCAACGTTGACCAATAGCAAATTGCTGCAATTTTTCCACCTTTATCTTAAGTACAAGATTATGAATATCAGGCTCCATCACGAAATGTCATTGGAGCAAAACTTCACACCTTCAAGCAATGTATTTTGACATAAAGCCCACTAAAAAGTGAGTATAATTCACGCCGATTAAAAAACTCACCCCTAGAATGGCGCCGGACAATAAAATTCAACCGGTTGTTGTGTGTGAGGATGAGAGAAACTTAAACGTTCGGCATGCAAACATAAGCGTACGCTCAGCTGTTGCTGCTCAGGTGTAGCATACAAGGTATCTCCAATAATAGGATGTCCAAGATACTGCATATGCACACGCAGCTGATGTGAACGCCCCGTAATCGGGGTCAATTTTACACGGGTGACAGCTTGTCCCTGAATTTCAAAATGTTCAATGGCCTGCCAATGGGTGAGTGCAGGCTTATTATGATTTGGTTCTGCAATATGTAATGGCGGATGGTCCGGATCATAAATCACGGGAACATCCACCATTCCTTCGCCGTCCAGAGTTCCCGCCACAATTGCCTGATAGGTTTTATCCGTCTGGCGTTCCTGAAATTGGCGAGAAATAGATTTTTGCCCTTCCCGGCTCAAGGCAAACACTAAAATGCCGGAGGTGTCCCGATCCAGACGATGGATGAGCAAGGTTTTGGGCTCTATTTTCATGAGACGGCTAATGAGACAGTCTTGTAAATCTTCTGTCTTCCCTGGAACTGTAAGCAAACCAGCCGCTTTATGGATGACCATAAAATCCTTATCACGATGTATCAGATGTTCGGTTAGAAAATTACTCAAAGTTCAATCCCAGGCTGATCGCGAAAAATAAGGCGGCCATAATAGAAAGCTTGGCGAATAATTACAATGCGCTTTTATATAAATGCCGAAGAAATTTCCGATTATGTGGAGTAAATTACTCAATCACTCTCTAGCGGCGTACAGATTGCAGCACAAAACTTACCAATTCATGCAAGGAAGCATGTTCAAGCACATCTTCATAACGCAGCTCTGCACCATGTGCGCGCCATACTCCAACCAGGCTGACCATTGCTACAGAGTCCAGTCCATACTGTTTTAAATCAATATAAGGATCAATTTCCAGAGCATCCATATCCAGCTGTTCAGCCACAGCTAACATGATGCCTTTGATCGACAGTACATAGTTTGACGGCGCACTTAAACTCCATAAACGTGTCAGGCTATAACTGCTCATGTGATGTAAACCCTGCTGGGAGATATTTTCAATCCACTGGATATGCTGCTCCTGATTGGCCAGAAAAACTGCATCATCCACCACACAGATGTGCTCTGTCACGCTTTGCAGATGCGGTAAAATCTGTTTCAGCATCGGCGTCACCTGTCCTGCAAAAATCAGTTGGGGATGGGTTGAGGCATATTCACCGAGTTGTTGCATGCCCTGCATCAGGTCATCGCCATATAAATCAACAATCGGAATATCCAGTGCTTTGGCTTTATTGCTAATCTGAATAAGATTTTTCATGAGTTCCGTGTCTTGGATTCCAGTCTGCATGCGCAGGTTATGTAATCCCACCAAGACCAAAACCGATTCATTGGCAGCAAGTTGCCATTTAGCTGGCGATGGAGTGAATTGGATTTTTTTAGGCATGGGATATAGCATGAGAAACTCTAAAGCGACATTTGCCAGATATTTTAGCGCAGATGGGTTTTTAAATTGGGTTTAAATCGAAATAAGCCCATAAGAGCTGCAAGTTAAGTAGGTGTCAAAAAATCTGATAAACAAGCTATTATGATTCAATAAGTGATTAAAAATCATAAGGTAGTTTATATAGACAGGGTTGTCGGCATTTATTTACTTGGTTGTAAATATTGTGGGCAAGTGGAACATGGGATGGGTCTGAGTCTATCAAAGGATGGAAAATTATTTTTTCTTAAATGTAGAAGATAGTTGACATGAAGAATAGCTTAAAGCAATGGCTTTTATGTTAAATGAAGGATTTACTTTTCAACTTCCAAACCATGGTTTGCCAAATTTAGATATTCATATGGAGCATCTTCTGCTGGATAACGTAAATTATTCACACCATAAATTTGCGCAATATTCCAGATGATACTTTCACCAGCAGGCAATAAATTTGGCTGAATTTTATAAATAGCGTCTTGATAGGCGGTATCACTATCAATAAATTTCCAGCCTTCCCTCTTGAAGGAAGTAATTATGTCTTCTAGCCAAGCGGCATTAATAGCTCTTATATGCAGTAAAAGTACATGGTTTGGAGATCGTCCTAATGTTTGTACGGCTAAATCATCATAATATTTCGCTCGGTCAAGTAAATGGACAATATAAGCTTGTTTTAATTTAGCCAGGCTTGTTTGATCTTTTTCTTGATGATATTTCAGAAACAATTGATTGTAATACCAATCACTCGCATCGATGCTAACAGCGCCAGATTTATAGCTATGGCTACTCAGCCATTTGCGCACATTATCCCTTTTTTCTAGAGTATTTCCTTCTTTAAGAAATGGAAAGCGGTAACGTGGTATAAATCCCGCTAATGAGGAAAACATTTCATGACCTTGTTGCATATCTTGTAAATAAGTGGATAAATTTACTTCATCTTTATTAAGATTTAGATGTAAATTTCCATGATTACCAATACGATGTCCTTGTTTGCCCCAATTAGAAATTATATTTAATCCGTTTGTTCCTCCAATTTTACTTATACTCGGATAAACGATTGCCTGGATTTTATTTTGTTTTAATGTACTTAAAATATCTTCATTGATGTGTTGAGCATCTGCATTAATTGATGGGTCTAAACCATCATCAAAACTCAAAGCTACGCTTTTTGCGATAGCTACATTAGATAAACCCAAGCAAAGACTTAGGATAATTTTTTTAAGCATCGAGTGACTCTATTATTTGAAATTACTGATAGTAAAATACAAGCTTAACATTTTATTTTATAGTAAAAATTCCCTAAAATTAATATAATACAGATTAGACGCAGCCCCAATCTTAGATTGGGGCTTTTTAATGTTCGGATAACCACCTCTATATTAAATGCAGTGGATTTACTTAATCCGTTCACCATTTTCATCAATAATCATTTCACCATCCTCTTTGGTAAAAGCTCCCAATTGAGGCGCAGACAAAATATCTAAAACGAGTTCAGAGGGTCTACAAAGTTTTACACCGACCTCTGTCACCACAAATGGACGATTAATTAAAATTGGATACTCAAGCATAAAATGAATGAGCTGTTCATCTGTCCAGTGTTGCTGATCTAATTGAAGAGTTGCAAAAGGTTCTACATTTTTACGAATAGCTTCACGTACAGAAAGGCCTGATTTTTCAATTAGATTCATGAGTTCGTTCTTGCTTGGAGGGTTAAGAAGATACTCAATAATTTCAGGTTCTACGCCTGCATTTCGAATTAGCGCCAGTGTATTTCTGGATGTTCCACAAGCAGGGTTATGATAGATCTTAACTTTTGATGACATTGGATTTACTCAGGCATTCATAATATTGCATTTATATATGGATATACGTATATTCGCAATAGCATATATGTGAGTATCGATTATGGATCAAGCAGATTTCTTTAAGTGCCTATCTGACCCGACACGTCTAGATATTTTAAAAATTATTTTAGAAAGACAAAATGTATGTGTATGTGAAATCACAGAGATATTACAACTGAGCCAACCCAAGATTTCTCGTCACTTGGCTTTACTTCGCAACCTATCAATTTTGCTAGATGAGCGCAAAGGACAATGGGTGTACTACCGATTAAATCCCGATTTACCAGAATGGATAAATGCAGTTCTCAATGTGTTAAGTAATGAAGTAGTGAATACAGCTGCGAGCAATCTATCTATCTCTATGCAATGCGAGTAATTCAATGTCCGCCTCAAAGCTCTCCTTCTTAGACCGAAACCTCACCCTATGGATTTTTATTGCCATGGCATTAGGCGTAGGTATTGGGGTATTTTTCCCTCAAACATCTGTGGTACTCGATCAATTAAGCATTAACTCAGTAAATATCCCTATCGCAATAGGGCTTATTTTGATGATGTATCCACCACTTGCCAAGGTAGACTATGCGACCTTACCTAAAGTCTTTGAAGATAAGTGTACCCTTGCATTATCTCTCATTCAAAACTGGCTCATAGCACCTTGCTTAATGTTTGGTTTGGCAATCATTTTTTTGCACGCCTCTCCTGAATACATGACAGGTCTCATTCTGATTGGTTTAGCCCGATGTATTGCTATGGTCCTGGTGTGGAATGGCCTGGCATGTGGCGATAATCAGTATGTTGCAGCCTTAGTTGCATTTAACAGTATCTTCCAAATCTTGTTCTTTAGTACTTATGCCTGGTTATTCTTGACCTTCTTACCGCCCTTCTTTGGAGTAGAGGCACAAATCATTAATGTGAGCTTTTGGACGATTACCCATGCTGTTCTTGTTTATCTGGGCATCCCCTTCTTACTTGGCTTTTTAACCCGCTTGATCTTAGTCAAACAGAAAGGCTTAGATTGGTATCAAACCAGATTTATCCCAAAGATTAGCCCTATCAGCCTTATTGCGCTTTTATTTACGATTGTAGCCATGTTTAGTCTTAAAGGTGGTGAGGTGGTTAGCCTTCCTTTAGATGTGCTTAGAATTGCTATTCCTTTGACAATCTACTTTGTTGCAATGTTCTTCATCAGCTTCTTTATGAGTAAATGGATGGGTAACGACTATCCTAAAACCACTGCTATTTCCTTTACTGCGGCAGGCAACAATTTTGAATTAGCACTTGCTGTAGCCATTGCCACTTTTGGATTAGCCTCACCTGTAGCCTTCACAACCGTGATCGGACCACTTGTTGAAGTTCCTGTATTGATTGCCTTGGTGACAGTTTCGCTATGGCTTAGAAAAAAAGTGTTTAAAGAGGTATGAGTCGAATGAGCTTACCAAATATTGATCTTAGTCTTTTAGAAAAACCGACTTTAGAAAAAGTTCAGGCACAGCACCTTGATCATCCACCAAGAATATTGCTCCTGTATGGCTCAAATCGTGATAGATCATATAGCCGTTTAGCAGTTCAGGAAGCAGGTCGAATTTTGGAATACTTCGGTGCAGAAGTGAAAATTTTCCATCCTAAGGGTTTACCTCTTCCTGAAGATGGTGATATGCAACATCCAAAGGTAAAAGAACTGCATGAACTTTTAGCATGGTCAGAAGGCATGGTTTGGTGCTCTCCTGAGCGTCATGGTTCAATGAGTTCGATTTTAAAAGCGCAAATTGACTGGATTCCATTAGCTGCAGGTGCAATACGTGCAACGCAAGGTAAAACTTTAGCGGTAATGCAAGTATGTGGTGGCTCACAGTCCTTTAATGCGGTAAATCAATTGCGGATTTTAGGACGCTGGATGCGTATGATCACCATCCCGAATCAGTCCTCAGTGCCTAAAGCATTTCTTGAGTTTGAAGAAGATGGCCGTATGAAACCTTCTTCTTATTACCGGAGGATCGTAGATGTGATGGAAGAACTTTATAAATTTACGCTTTTAACCCGGGGTCAGTCTGCGTATCTGACTGACCGTTATTCTGAACGTGTAGCGTGTAGAAAGTGCGGAAGAACTTTCACAACGCGTAAATCAAAAGAATATTTAAGTTTTCCAACATTAAATAATACACATTATGCCAAGCTGAAAAATAGGAACTTAAAGTTCCTATTTTTATTTCAGCTCCCTGACCAAACCCAAAAATAGAATTACCACCAGCCTTTTCGACCTCTAAGCACTGCATCAGCACAGCGTAAAGCTTCCTGCGTCAATCCCCATAACCGGTAATCTCCTGTTAATGAACCTGTAGGAAAGTTATGTGTATACGCAAAACTTAAATTACGCTCCGGATCACACCAAGCTCCGGACCCATTAAACCCCATATGCCCAAATCCTTGAGAAGCTTTACCTAAGCTTAATATCCGGTGATAGCCTAAACGCCAATGCATTGGCAAAGGCATAATCCGGTCACGGCAGGTATATTGCACTTGGCTCAGACGCTGAAAATTTTCAGTTGAAATATAGGTTTCCCCCTGCCAAAGGCCATGATTGGCAAGCATGGCATAGATTTTTGCCAGACTCCGTGCAGTAAATACTCCATTGGCTGAAGGAATAACCGCCTGTAAACCTTGATTACTAAAGAAATTAAAATTCTTCATACCTTTAGGAATCATTCCGTCCTGAAAATCTTGTGGACTTTGACCACTCCATATCAATGCCCGCTCCATCAAATTAGGCTTTCGAGCTGCGGTTTTTTTAACTTTGACTTGTGAAGATGACTGGGTCGGAAAAATTGGTCGTGCAACTCGTGTTAGTTCTTGCGCTGGCACACCAAAATAGGCACCATCGAGCTCCAAAGGCTGCACCAGATACTGCTGCATCAATGATTGCAGACTCTGGCCGGTGGCTTTTTCCAGTGCGCCACCCACCTGCCAGCCAAAGGTCAAAGGCTGATAAGCAGCATCCGTTGCCACCTTAAAACGCGGTTTTGCTGCTGCTATTCGTTCCAGCATTTGAGGCCAGTTGGCCATTTCGGCTGCATCATCAATGATATTACGAATATCAAACAGTCCACTTTGATGACTGAGCATATGTGCTAATGTAATTTTATCTTTAGCCTGCTGGGCAAACTCAGGCCAATAGTCAGCAACTGGTCGATCGTAATCAATCAGGCCTTGACTTGCCAGAATATGCGCCAATGTCGCCAGCACTCCCTTACCAGTGGAATAGCACAGTGACATGGTATCTTCTTGCCAAGCTTCGTTTTCCGACTTTTTACCAGTGTAAATATCCAAGACTTTTTGTCCCTGAAAATAAATCACCAGCGCAGCCCCACCCTGTTCAGTACGGGCATGCTGCAAGCGGCTAAACTGCTCTGCCAGAGCTTTAAAACGTTCATCTACCACTCCCTGGTAGTTTTCTTTGTCAGCAAGCACATAGTCTTTTAAAGGCTGTAATATTCTGTCCATAGAATCTTGATCTCATAAAAATAAAAAGCCTAAATCGAGTTTAGGCTTTTTTTAAATTAAATTGCTTTTACGCTACCACTCACATGCGGTTTCTGATTTTTACTGTTTCGAATCAGGAAGTCGGTTTCATTGACGGCTTGTGCAGTCAGGAATTCCACTTTGGAAGGCAAATACACTGGCAACTTAAACCAGACATCTGCCTCATATGCATCAGGCAATGTTAAATTAGCCAAAGCTTTGGCTTTACTCCACATTCCGTGGGCAATCGCCTGTTTAAAACCAAATGCTTTTGCAGTGAGCGCATGAATATGAATCAGGTTAAAGTCCCCTGAAGTCATAGCATAACGGCGGCCAGTATTTTCAGAAACCTCCCATTCGCCATTCAGCTGATACGCGGGTGTCTTATTTTCTGCTACTTTGGCAGCAGCTTTAACACTATTCTTTTGACGGCATAAGTAAGTCGTCAACGCTTCAACTACAACCTGATCACCTACTTTCACCGTAGTAATGAAATCAAATTGCATACCTTTGTCATGCGGCTGCAATTCACCAAACTTGCAGGATAGCATGAGAGATTCATTGACCCCGATTTTACGATACTGCTTGACCTGATTACGAATATGCACCAGACCCAGAATCGGAAATGGAAATGCTTCCGAAGTCATCATGTGCATTTGCAGGCTTTGAGAAAGTACAGTCAAATAAATCGCTGGGATATAACCATTATTTTTAAAGCCACAAACTTCATTATAGATTTTCAGATGTTTCTGATCCACCTTAAATGAATCCACCACATATTCAACTTGCGGCAGAACTTTTTCAGCTTTTGGCTTTTTAAAAACCAAACCTTGAATCACTTTTGGATAAGCTAAATAAGGTTTTGGAAGTTGACTAAAATGGCGCGTATTCATACTAAACCTTTAAAATATTCTTTTCATTTATAAAGTGCTTTCTCCCTTGGGGAGGGTTAAGAGGGTTGATGAGGAGTATTTCCTTTCATTTTCCCTCTTCTAAATCTTCTCCTGAGCTTTAAATTAAAGCGCAGGAGAGGATTTGAATGCTTTAAGCCCCTAACAGGCTCTGGCCACATACACGAATCACGTTGCCATTTAAACCAGAAGATGCCGTCGATGCAAACATGGCAATGGCTTCTGCCACATCCACTGGGTGACCACCCTGACTCATAGAGTTCATACGGCGTCCTGCTTCACGAATCGCAAATGGAATTGCAGCAGTCATTTGCGTTTCAATGAAACCTGGTGCCACGGCATTAATAGTTATACCATTTTTTAATGTCGGTGCTGTGAATTTTACCACCCCGATCACGCCGGCTTTAGACGCTGCATAGTTGGTTTGACCCAGGTTACCTGCAATACCTGAAATAGAAGATACACAGATAATGCGGCCATTTGCATTCAGGCCATCATTGCAAAGCAGATAGTCATTCACACGTTCAATTGCAGACAGGTTGATATTAATCACCAGATCCCAAAGTTCAGGCTTCATATTGGCTAGTGTCTTGTCACGCGTAATGCCTGCATTATGCACAATAATATCCAGACCGCCCTGTGCTGCGGCAGCTGCCTTGATTTTCTCGCCTGCATCAGCTGCAGTAATGTCAAGTGCCAATGTAGAACCGCCAATTTCCCCTGCAACACGATCCAGATCAGCTTGCTGCTGCGGAACGTCCAGACAAATGACATGTGCGCCATCACGTGCCAGTATGTGTGCAATGGCTTCACCGATACCACGGCTTGCACCTGTCACCACAGCAGTTTTCCCTGCCAGCGGCTTCGCCCAGTCCACATCGACCTTTTCAGCTTTGGATACCCGAATCACCTGACCTGATACATAAGCTGAGCGCGGAGAAATCGCAAAACGTACAGCTGATTCAAGATTATCTTCAGCGCCGGTATCCACATAGATCAGGTTTGCCGCAATCCCTTTTTTAAACTCTTTAGCGACTGATTTGACAAAGCCTTCCAGTGCACGTTGAGCAATCGCCTGACTCACCGATGTTGCAGTTTCAGGGCTAGTACCAATGACCAGTACTCGGCCAGAGCTTTGAATTTGACGGGCAATCGGATTAAAAAACTCATAAAGCGATTTTAATTGCTCGGAGTTTTCAATTCCTGAGGCATCAAAAATTACCACTTTAAATTTAGATTCCTTATCGCCTGAATTAAAAGCACTCAAATTCAAACCTGACTGTGCCGCTGCATGCTGAAGTTCAGAATTATTACCCGCATAACTGTTGGCATGAATATTGGCAAGGACTTGTGCAACTGAGCCGGTTAAAGGACTTTTAGGCGCCGCACCAAATAAAACCGCCCCTTTGACTACCGGGGTTGCAGATTCAAAACGCTCTAAAGAAGTTGGGGATGGTAGCCCCAAATTTTTAATGACAAATTTACCAATAGGAGATTTTGCGAAAGTTTGATACTGATCAGTCATGCTTATTATCTCTCATAAAAATTAGTTTTTTGATCGGTCTAAAGTTATCCTTTTAACATCAATATGATGCCAAACACATCTATTTCAATAGATCTACCAGGTTTTGCCCAATAATACTTGAGATACCCAATAGATGACTTGACCTGAGCGCAGTCTGTAATGTCATTGCAGTCAATACAGCCTATGCTCATCTATGCTAATGTAAGCAGCATAAAGAAAGATGATCAATTTGCCTGGTAAAGCCTTATGAGCAAAACAACTCAAGAAAATCCAGCAGTCGAGAGTCCTGTAGAAAAAATTGTGTCAAAACCATCAACTCGTACTAAAGCGGCCAGCAAAAGTACGCACACAAATTCTGCTACAGAAAAAAATTCGACTAAAACCACGCGTACACGCCAAACGTCTACGCGTACTAAAAACTCGACTTCAACTAAAACCGCTTCCGTTTCAAAAACACAGCCTTCTGTTCAACAGGATAATAATATGAGCCAAAACACAGTTCGCCGCGTCGCTATTATTGGTGGTAACCGTATTCCATTTGCACGTTCTAATGGTGCTTATTTTACCGCGTCTAATACAGACATGTTTACTGCCGCACTGAATGGACTAGTTGAACGTTTTAATCTGCAAGGTCAACGTCTGGGTGAGGTCGTTGCAGGTGCAGTGCTGAAACATAGCCGTGATTTCAATATGACGCGTGAGTGTGTACTGAATACCGCACTTGCTCCTGAAACACCGGCGTATGACATACAGCAAGCTTGTGGTACCGGTTTACAGGCCGCTTTTCTGGTGGCAAACAAAATTGCCTTGGGTCAAATTGAAGTCGGTGTTGCCGGTGGTGTAGATACCACTTCTGATGCGCCAATTGCATTTGGTGATGGCTTACGCAAAGCCCTACTTGAGCTGAACATTGCCAAAACAGCCAAAGACCGTTTAAAGGCTCTAACAAAAATTAATGTCAAAGACCTGATGGACGCACCTAAAAATGGTGAGCCACGTACCGGCCTATCTATGGGTGATCATCAGGCTATCACTACTCTGGAATGGGGCATTTCACGCGAAGCACAAGATGAACTGGCTGCCTCCTCACACCAGAAAATGGCAGCAGCTTATGAAGAAGGTTTCTTTGATGACCTGATCACGCCATTCCTAGGTCTGGAGCGTGACAATAACCTGCGCCCCGACTCATCTGTCGAAAAACTGGCAAAATTAAAGCCTGCTTTTGGTAAGGGTGATGCGCGTACCATGACTGCAGGTAACTCGACTCCACTGACTGATGGTGCATCTTGTGTACTTTTGGCCTCTGAAGAATGGGCGAAAGCCAATGGTCATGAAGTCCTGGCTTACTTAACTTTCCAAGAAACAGCAGCAGTTGATTTTGTGGAGAAAAAAGAAGGCTTACTGATGGCACCTGCCTACGCAGTTCCACGCATGCTGGAACGTGCAGGCTTGAAACTTCAAGATTTCGACTATTATGAAATTCATGAAGCATTTGCATCACAAGTTCTGTCTACCCTAAAAGCTTGGGAAGATCCTACCTTCTGTAAAGAGCGCTTAGGTTTGGATGCGCCATTAGGTGCAATTGACCGTGCAAAACTGAATGTAAAAGGCTCTTCACTTGCTGCAGGCCATCCATTTGCTGCAACTGGTGGCCGTATTATTGCCACTGCTGCAAAACTGCTGAACCAGAAAGATTCAGGTCGTGTCCTGGTGTCAATCTGTGCTGCCGGTGGTCAGGGTGTAACTGCGATTATTGAAAAATAATTCAGTACGGGCCTAATAAAAAACCGCTCAAAAGAGCGGTTTTTTTATTACAGATGATTCCACTTAAAAACGATAACCTACCCCTAGATAGGTAATAATGGGATCTATATCAATCTTTGTGGTTGCGTGAATCAATTGCTCATCGCTGGTTTGATTAATCACGCTAATCTTGGTTTTGTTATTCAGTTTCGCATAAGAAACGGAAGCTGCTGTAAACCAGTTAGGGCTAAAGTCATAAGTAAAACCGGCGGTTACGATCGGTGCAATAGCATCGTCCGCATCAACATCCACACGCATCTCTCCAGAAGATACTTTGCCATCGAGTGCTGCACCCGCTTTATTATCCTTAATATTTTGAATCATATGACCCGCCGCCACCAGATCTGACTTAACGCCTTTATCTAATTCAATATCATTAAAATAAGCATACATCAAACCTGCTCCCACATAGGGTCTGAACTTATTCACCCCTGATTTTCCAAATTGGTACTGTACCTGTAATGCCGGGGTCCAAGCTCTTGCAGTAGCAGCTTTACTATATTTATCTAAGTCCGTAATCGGAACCGCATAATCCAAAGGCAATCCTTCTGGAAATAACAAGCCGGCTAAGCCTCCAGGTTGTGCATTACCTGTTAATGGAGCCGTAATCATGCCCTTTCCTTTAATATCAACTTTAGGGGGAATCCCTCCAATTACCTGTAAAGAAACATGATCATTAATATGATAGTTGACCATTAAACCCAAAGTGTCGACATCATCTGCTTCCAGCCCTGTTCCTTCTGCCGACCAGCTCTCCAACCCGTTTAAGGTCGCGTTACCGGCAATTGACTCTTTAATATTGCCCTGGCCATCCGTCATCATTCCATTAATCAAGCTATTTTCAAGTAAAGTCCCAAGATACTCTTGTAGATTTGCCGTATTAGCGCCATCTTGAATTGTTGCATTCGGATCAATGGCTTTTAAAAAGCCTTCTTCTGTAATTGTGCCTACTTTAGCAACCGTTCCATTTGCCACTGCAGTATTAATATTAAAAGGGTTAGCTTTTCCTTGTGGCATCACATGTAGCCAACCTGCAGAGACAGAAAAACGTTTAAAGTTTTGCTCAGCACTCGTTACTTGTGTCATCCCTAATAAAATTACAGGTGTAATTAATTTAATCAATTTCATCAACTAACTCCTTGTGTTGTTTGTTTTTTTCATCCTTAAGAAAAAATTATTATCGCTTTCATATTAAAACTTATGTAATAAGTATTGTTTTTTATACTTGTTTTATGTTTTAAAATTTTACTTTTTGTAAAAAAAACCTTTTTAGACAGCAAAAAAGGCCTGTATTTATCATTACAGGCCTTTTTGAGCTTTCGCATTGAAGTTTAACGATATTCTGGCTGATAACCTAAACGGGCTTCTATCTGATCAAAGCACCATTGGAAAATAAAAGTATAGACCAAAATACACATCGTCATACTGAAATCCAGTAGAATCGCCTGCCAGAGTGACATATTCATGGCATACGCCACCATCGGAATAGTCACCAGCAGCAGACCACCTTCAAAACCAATCGCATGTAAGATCCGTACACCGACTGTTCTTTTTAATTTTCTTTTGGCTTCAAATTTTTCAAAAAAATGATTAAAAATCATATTCCAAATTACAGAGGTCACCGCCATGGCTACACCCAAAGTACCTGTGACTTCCAGCGGAACTTCAAAAATAAAACTTAATGCTATCGCAATGATCACCAACAGGATGATTTCATAACTGAGCGCATGAACAATCCTTCTTTTGGAAATCAACATGTTTTCAATACTCTTCCAATTTACAATAGCAGGCATTCTATTTTCATAATATTGATTAATCGAGTTAGAATCTTTCAATATTATTGAAAGGTTGCAATCAATGAATATCAATCAAGAACAATTGATCATTTTTAAAACCGTCATTGAAACAGGGTCGTTTTCTGCTGCTGCAAGAAAACTGGGTAAAGTACCCTCGGCAGTGAGCATGTCTATTGCCAATTTAGAGATTGATCTCAATTTAACACTTTTTCTACGCAAAGGTCGCGAGCCTTTACCTACCGCCCAAGCACTTACACTCTATGAAAAAACCGAACAGCTGCTGATTGAAATAAATCAATGGAAACAGCAGGCGCACGCATTAAGCACAGGTTTGGAGTCAGCCTTAAATATTGTGGTAGTGTCCGAACTTCTCCATACCCGGTGGACCGATTATATTGCTTTACTTGAAGCTGAGTTTCCAAGCTTACAAATTAATGTATTCTCAGCCCCCCAAGAAGATGCCTTGAAAATGTTGATGAATCAAACTGCTCAACTCGCGCTGATGTTTGAACGTGAACAGCTCGAAAACCGTGAACAATTTGTGGAATTAAAACGAGAAACTTTAGTTCCGGTCGCCAACAAAGCCTTTGATTTAGCCCAATATCCACAGGTCAGTTTTGAACAAATCCTGCAAAGCCGCCAGATTGTTGTCGCCAGTCGGGATAAGAGCATCAAGCCGGAATTATTATATTCAAAACAATACTGGCGTACTGACAATCATCACTCGGCTTGCGCATTGATCATGCAAAATTTTGGCTGGGGTGTGCTGCCTTTAGAAATGCTCAATGAAAATCCGATCCTTAAAAAACACTTAAAAGTACTGGATCTGCTCGATTTCACGCCAAAATTTGAATATTTTGTAGATTTAGTCTGGAGCCGAGAAAATCAACTTGGCGCTGCTGCTCGTTTTTTGATTAATCACATCAGAAATCAGCGGAAAAAATCAGTTTCATGACGTGTTCCGCTGTATTTTCACTTGGGTTAAAACGACTTTGTGATATAACTAATTGTACAAGTAATAACTTCAAGAATTAGATATCAATGACTCAATCTGCGTTAAACCAATTAAAAAACTTAACTACTATTGTTGCTGACAGCAGTGATTTAACTGCTATTGAAAAATTTCGTCCATTCGATGCAACAACCAATCCTTCCCTTATTACTGCTGCAGCCAATCAGGCGGAGAATAAAAGCTTAATCGAAGCTGCTTTTCAGCAGGCACAGCAGGAAGGCTATTCAGAAGATGCATTAATTGAACGAAGTATTGACATTTTAACGGTCAAGTTTGGTGTAGAAATTTTAAAGCTCATTGAAGGACGTGTCTCGACTGAAGTCGATGCTGCCCTGTCTTATGATACTGAAGCGACCATTGCAAAAGCCAAAGAGTTGCTCGAACTGTATGCGCAATATGGTATTTCTTCGGATCGCCTGCTGATCAAGATTGCTTCGACCTGGGAAGGAATTCAGGCCGCCAAGGTACTGGAAGAAGAAGGGATTCACACCAACCTGACCTTGCTATTCGGCCAGCATCAGGCCCATGCCTGTGCAGATGCCAAAGTCACTCTCATTTCTCCTTTCGTGGGGCGTATTCTGGACTGGTACAAAAAGGCTGAAGCGGTGGATGCCTATCCGATTGAAAAAGATCCGGGCGTATTATCGGTTAAAAATATTTATACATTTTATAAAGCCCATAGAATTCAAACTGAAATCATGGGAGCCAGTTTCCGCAGTATTGATCAGGTGTTGGGACTCAGTGGCTGCGATTTACTGACAGTTGCACCTAATTTGCTGGCTGAGCTGGAAAATGACTTCCGTGAAGTACAGCCACAGCTTTCAGCCGCCGCAATTCATGTACAGGCTGATCTTCAGCCGATCAGCTATGCCGAGTTTCAGGAGCAGCTAGAACAAGATCAAATGGCCAGTGAATTGCTGCGAGGCGGGATTCAGGGCTTTATTAAAGCACGTGAACAACTGGCTGCCTTATTACGTGAAACCTTTCTAAGCCCGACTGAAATCTAAGGAATTTTATAAATCTCTTTAAGTCGATGGGGTTATAATACTACATCGGCTTTTTCTTTTGCGAGCTCTTCGTGTTTGGTATCACAGATCTGACGACCTATATTATCGGAACAATTTTAATTGTGATACTTCCTGGCCCGAACTCCCTGTATGTCATGTCAATTGCTTCCCGTTTTGGTATCAAAACCGGTTATATGGGAGCACTCGGTGTCTATACCGGCGATACAATCCTGATTCTGTGTACAGCCTTGGGAGCAGCCTCACTTTTACATGCCTTTCCTCTTTTGTTTATCGGCTTAAAGGTTGTTGGCGCAGTGTATTTAAGTTATTTAGGTATAAAACTGATTATCTCGGCTTATAAGACCTTTTTTCCACGAAAATCGGTTCAACTCCATTCAATTGATTCAACAGCCTCTAAAAGCCCGGAGACAATTCGGCCTTTTAGAACAGCCTTGACCATCAGTATTTTAAATCCCAAAGCGATTTTGTTTTATCTGTCATTTTTTGTGCAGTTCGTAGATCCAGCCTATTCTTATCCTGCACTCACCTTTATCTTGCTGGCCCTCATTCTACAAATTATCAGCATGAGCTATCTGTCTATCCTGATTTTTTCCGGGATTAAACTGGCTACTTATTTCAATGAAAACTATAAATTGACGGCTACTGCGGTCGCACTGGTAGGCTTATTATTCTGCGCCTTTGGTTTTAAACTGGCAACTTCAACCCTCTAAAATTGTTTATATGCAATCATTTTCAAGTGTGAAATGAGATAAAAAACTCCCTCATAGATTGTGTTTATAGATGAAAAGCGTATGATTTAGGCGCATTAAAAAATTGTATTATGAACGATGTCAAAACTATTACAAGATTTCTCCCTGCCGGCGGTCATGGCGGGTTTTATGACCTGCATGATTGGCATCAGTGTCTCTGCAGTACTGGTGATTGAAGCCGCTCAAAGTCTGGGAGCAAGTCCGGCACAAATCAGCTCCTGGTTATGGGCACTCGGGATTGGAATAGGCCTTTCAGGATTTTTACTGTCCTGGAAGTATAAATACCCCATTTCAACAGCCTGGTCGACGGCAGGACTGGCCCTGATTATTGCCTCTAATGGACATTATAGTCTGGCCGAAGCGATAGGCGCCTTTTTGGTCTGCGGGCTATTGGTGGCGGGTCTCGGATTTTTTGGAGTTTTTGAGCGAATTTTCCAGTTTATTCCACAAAGCTTGACGTCTGCCATGCTAGCGGGTGTCTTGCTTAAATTCGGAATTTCAGTTTTTGGCAGCCTGCAACAATCCTGGACATTTGTACTGAGTGTACTGGCCATTTATCTTATCTCTAAGAAGCTCAGCACACGCTATAGTATTGTTATCACAGTATTTGCAGCGATCTTTCTATGTCCTTTTTTTATTGAATTTCACCCGCCTGACTTGAACTGGGCTATCGCTCAACCGGTCTGGACCACGCCTGAGTTTAGCCTGTCTGCTATTTTGGGCTTGGCTTTACCTTTGCTGGTTATTAATCTGGCATCCCAATACCTGCCTGGACTGGCCGTGATTAAAAGCTATGGTTATCCGCCTAAAGTGAATCCGATTCTCGGCTGGACCGGTATGACCCAGGCAATTCTGGCACCTTTTGGCTGCTTTAGTGTCAATCTGGCCGCTATTAGTGCTGCCGTTAGCCTGGATGCCCAAGCACATCCAGATCCACAAAAACGCTATATTGCCGGTATGAGTGGCGGGCTTTGTTATATGCTGATGGGTCTTTTTGCAGCCACCCTGAGTAATTTGTTGATGGCTTTTCCCAGTATTCTGATCACTGTACTAGCCGGCATTGCCCTGTTTGGTACAATCGGTCATAACATTGCGCTGGCTTTTCAGGACAGTCATGAGCGTGAGGCTGCCCTAATGACTTTTTTATTCAGTGCCTCAAATATTCAGTTTTTAGGTATTGGGTCAGCATTCTGGGGACTGTTACTGGGTATCCTGGTGTATCTGTTATTCAAATCCAAACCGAAAACAGCCTGAATATTGGCTTAAGCACATTCGGCTTAAGCCCGTTCAGATAAATTTCCTGAATCAAAAAGAGGCTAAAATCAAATAAAAATGAATCAAAACTCACAAGGAATACTGATGTAAAAACTCAATGGTCTTGAAAAAAGTCTGCTGGCTTTCTTTCTTGGCCATAAAAAACTGATATTCATGAATCAGCCAAGCCTTGGATTCTGGATAAAAGACGGGCATCACAGGAATATTTTTGGCTTCAAGTGCGCGTACAAAGGGAATGGACTGGGTATCGGTCAAAAAGTCCTTATTTCCCCCACTAATAAAAACAGGTGGATACGTAGTCGAAAGCTGATGAATGGGGGAAATCTGTTGAAGAAATTGTGTATTCTCTTTTTGATCCCCGATATAGGCTTGTAACAGATTATCTACACCCCACTCCATGATTTTGAGTTCAGGTGCCTGATGAATAAAGCTTTCCAGATCATAGATCCCACAATGCAGAATCAGCCCTCTAAGCTGCTCCGGCTGAATACTCGGACGAAAACCAGACTGCCGTGCAAATTCAGGATTAGTTAACAGTGCAGCATAATGGCTCGCCAAATTGGCACCCGCAGAATCTCCAGCCAGATACAGCTGTCTCGCATCAATCTGATAGCGCTCTGCCTGTGTTTTAATAAATTCGAGCGCCTGATTAATCTGATGTAATTGCGCAGGATAAACCACTTGGGGTGCAAACTGATACTGTACAGCGACCACATTATACCCTTGCGCTGCTAGCAGTTTGAAATAACCACGCGCATGCTCTTTAGAGCCAGAAATCCAGCCGCCTCCATGTATCCAGATAACGGTTGGTCGAGGGCCAAGCTCCTGAACATTTTGTGGTTGATACAAATCCAGATTTAAATTCTGCTCAGTCGCATAGACAATATTGGAGTGTACCCGCACCGTTTCAGGCGCATAACGGTCCATCAACTTTTGCTGCATGCCGGTAGTTAAATTAAAGGCGCTCGCAATAATCCGGTTATTTTGTACCGTGCTTTGACAGCCTGCCAGGCTCAATCCTCCAAGCAGTGCCAGACAGATTCCTGAATACCTCAAAATAGCCCCCATAATATTTCAATCCTGACCAACAGCAGTCCCAGCAGAAGCATATAAAAATTATATGATGAAGGCGATAGGCCTGGGCAATAAAAACTAAAATCCGAGTATTTTCCTCAATTTTATTCGCTCAAATTTCATACTTCTTATGTGAAATATATTTGTAATTAAATGAGTTTTTATGCCCTTTCAGCTTTTTGCAATTGCACCTGTTACAGCACTGTGTTATCAATAAATCAAAGCCTAAAAAACACATGACATCCGGAGAAAAACGATGGCCTATCAAAATATTTTAGTTCCAGTAGATGGCTCAGAAATTTCTTTTTCTGCTGTTCAGCATGCTGCAAAAATTGCCAAAGCTTTTGGCAGCCGACTTTACTTGATCAGCCTGATTGCAGAAGATCCTTTTACTGAGGCAGATTTTTATTATAGCTCTACAATTATGAAAGAATATTTTGCCCAGGCGCATGCCAATGCTAAAAACTCTTTAAAACAGGCGGCTGCTCTTGCAGAAGCAGAAGGTGTTGAGGCCGATACGCGCATTGTGACGGGCCTGGTGAATGCTGAACATATTGTAAATACAGCCCAAGAAGTTCAAGCTGACTTAATTGTCATGGGTTCACATGGCCGTAAAGGATTCCAGAAAATGATTCTGGGCAGTTTCGCACAGGATGTACTCGGCGCAACACAAGTACCTGTCATGGTTGTAAAAAAATAATCTGAACAATCTTCTGGTTTTTTGCGCACCTGAACAATGCGCAAAAAACTTTAAAGACTGCCCTTAAAAACTAAGTTTCTATTCCTTCAAATAAAATTTGGATCTGTCCTTCTTGTACTGCCCATAACCGTTATAATAATGATGAGGAAACACCATGCAAAATTACGATAATCTTCTGGTCGCACTCGATGAATCCTCGATTTCCTATGCCGCGGCAGAGCATGCCTTGGAAATGGCAAAGGTTTTTCATAGCAAAGTTACCTTATTAAGTGTTATTGCTGTCGATCCATTTAAAGGCGTCGATTTTTATAAAGTCGCGCCGGCAGTAACTGATTATTTTCTACAGGCAGAGCAACATGCCTTAGATCGTCTAACTGAACTAAAGGAAAGTTTTATTCGTGACGGCGTTCCAGTGATCACTAAAATCATTCATGGCATGGCGCCCTCGGAAGGTATCTTGCAGGCTTCTTTAGATTCACCGACCGACCTGATTATTATGGGTTCGCATGGCCGCAAAGGTTTGCAGAAGCTGATGCTCGGCAGTGTTGCACAAAATGTGCTAGCACAATCTGAAATTCCGGTCCTGATTGTAAAGCAGTAAATTTCTCCTATTAAAATAAAAAGCCTGTACTCGACAGGCTTTTCTTTTAACGCATTTTTTGGTTCAATTCATTCAGAAATCTTTCTGCATCCTGTTGACTGGCAAACACCTTTTTATGTTCAGCTGCCTGATGAACAGAATAAGGCGTATATTGGATAGAAATTTCAAATAGATTATTGACCGGTTTTTTACTAACCTGCAGCGCAATAATATGTTGAGTGTTTAGATAAAAACCATCTTCGATTTTCACTAACATCTTGAATCCCCCCTCATCATTTAATTGAAAGACATTTTCATAATTTCGATGCTCAGCAGAACAAGCAAGCGACGCTCTGCTGCAAACCATCTGTACACCTGTATGTGATAAATTAGGCAAAATCTGCTTTCAAATACGCCTTCCCTCCTTTTAGCAGAAATGACAAAGCCGGATCATCTGATCCGGCTTCTTTAATCATACTTTTTACACGTTCAGCATACTATTCAACGTTTCTGAAACGTTTTTAGATTTCACCACCGGCTTTAAAGCTTCGAGTTGGGCTTTGACTTCGCTACGCTGTGGTTCAATCAGCGTATACCAGCGAGATAATGCCTGCAGTAAACGTGAACCCACAATCGGGTTTTTCTCATCCAGATATTTCGCCAGACCAATATAATGCTCTACACCAAAACTCCAGCTATTGACCGGGTTGGCATTCAAGCCACCACTCACCGCACGGATACGGTTTGGTGTCTTCAGGTCATAATCCGGATGTGCAGTTAACGCCTGAATCTCTTCTGCTGTTACTTGCGGATGAGCTGCTTGCAGCATAAACCATTGGTCGAGTGCCAGCGCCTCATCTTTAAAGCGGGTATAGAAGTCATCCAGCAGTGCTTTTGCTTGCGGTGCATCATTCCAGACCAGTACACGCAATGCCCCTAAGCGCTCAGACATATTGCGGGTATTTTGATATTGCTGCTCTGCCAGTTCAAACGCTGATTCATCTCCCTGACGTGCCATCATCATCAGCAGGATATTTTTCAGCGCACGTGTACCCATCGCTTGAGAGAAATCAGCTTGCAGATCAGGGTCAAGGCTCAGATAGATATCTTTGGCTGTCGCACCAAACGCACGTGCCAAAGTATGCAATAAGGCATCACGCTGTTCCTGAATCGTAGCCGGGCTATAATCCTGATTAATACGGCTGCCTAAATAGCCTTCAGATGGCACATCAAACAGGCGCGATGCCAGTAATGGATCTTTCTGGATAACCTCAGGCAGTGTCTTCAGCATGGTTTCGATATAAATATCTGAAGGATGATTGTCCAGTAAAATACGTTCTAACAGGGTTTGAGCCGCCTGCCACTGGTTAAAACCATTGGTTTCATATTGCAGCAAGAACGCCAGCTCTTCATCTGAATAGTTAAATTCCAGATCCACCGGTGCAGAGAAATTACGCAGTAAAGACACCACGGGTTTACTGCTTACGCCGTTAAATTCGATCGTTGCCTTATTCTGATCAAACAGGTATACCCCATCTTTGACCAAATTCTCAAACAAGGCTTCAGAATTCAGGACCAGTTGTTCGCCGCTTGCTGCATCAAACAGGGCCAGAGCCACTGGAATTGGCACGGCTTTCAGATTCGGATATTTCGGATGCACTTTCAGGCTTTGTTTTAAGCTCAGGCGATAAGTTTGCGATGCCGCATCATAGTGCCCTTCTGCGACCAGTTTTGGTGTACCTGGCTGGTTATACCAAGTCAGGAAGTTAGAAAGATCAACACCAGAACCTGCCGTTAAAGCCGCAATCCAATCCTCTACGGTAACGGCCTGACCATCATGACGGCGGAAATACTCATCTGTGCCCTGACGGAATTTTTCCTTACCCAGCAGGGTTGCCATCATACGGTTAATTTCCGCGCCTTTTTCATACACAGTTGCAGTATAGAAGTTATTGATTTCGACAAAATGATCCGGGCGCGGCGGATGTGATAAAGGGCCTGAATCTTCCGGGAACTGATGGGCTTTAAGAACGGCCACATCATCAATCCGCTGTACGGCGGCAGACTGCAAATCTTCCGAGAAAGACTGGTCACGAAACACCGTTAAACCTTCTTTTAAACACAGCTGGAACCAGTCACGACAGGTAATCCGGTTGCCGGTCCAGTTATGGAAATATTCATGGGCAATCACAGATTGTACCCGCATGATCGCGGCATCAGTCGTATATTCCTCATCGGCTAGTACACATGAGGTATTAAAGATATTCAGGCCTTTGTTTTCCATAGCGCCCATATTAAAGGCACTGGTCGCCACAATCATATAGTTATCAAGGTCATATGGCAGGCCATAATGCTCTTCATCCCAACGCATAGAATGTTTAAGTGCTTCCATGGCAATCTTGCATTTTGGAATATCTTTTTCTTCAGCATAAATTTCCAGCGCCACATTTCGGCCTTCCGAAGTGACATAGGAGTCTTTCATGACGGCCAGATCACCAATCACGCAGGCAAATAAATAGCTCGGCTTCTTGGTGGGGTCTTCCCAAATGGCATAATGCCGGCCCTCGCCGGCTTCACCGGTTTCCAGCAGGTTACCATTCGCCAACAGCACAGGATATTTTTTATCCGCTTCGACACGGGTCGTAAATACTGACAATACATCCGGACGATCAGGATAGAAACTGATCTTGCGAAAACCTTCTGGTTCATTTTGGGTAACAAACAGATCTGAACTGGCCTGATACAGACCTTCCAGCATGGTATTGGTTTCAGGATGAATTTTCACGACTGTTTCAATCACGGCCTGATCAGGCGCCTGAGCAATTACCAGTTGTTCACTGTCGAGCTGATAATCCTTTTCAGTCAACTGCTGACCATTTAACCTGATCGATTGCAGCTCCAGATCACGGCCCAGCAAAACCAGAGGACCCTCAGTCCGACGTTGCATAACCAGTTTGCTACTCACCAGAGTATGATCCTCATAGACCTGAATATTCAGATCAATCGAATCAACCACGAAAACAGGTTTTTGATAGTCTTTTAAATAAATGGTTTGATCAGCTTCGATCACCGGATTCGCCGCAATATTCATATCCTGTCCTAATCTTTTATCGTTCTGACATATTCGATGTCAAACGCATCTGTCAAATGATAAACACTGTGGGTGCTTTTCTTTTCCTAACTCTAATATGGGCGCTTAGGGCAGCACTTTCAATGCATTTTGTATAATCAGAGAGCAATTGTATCCCACGAAAAAGTCTCCCTGCCAAATGAGGAGAAGATTTGATATTTTTATAAGCCTATGCTTTGAAAATCAAGATAAGTGAATGCTGAACTGAAAGCTGAATCAGGGTGACATTGAAGCTCATCAAAGCTTAGCGCTTTATCTTTTCCCATTGAGCTCTTTTGTCCCAGCGCTTCCTGTTGTGTTCAGACTGCACTGATCGGCCCTGTCATCCTCTTGCCAGCTGTGTATAATCATCTTTCCTTTTTGAGTTTATATATGCCTTATGGTCTTTAATGTTCTGCAAAAACAGCTTGATGAAAGTACACAATGCCCGCTTTGCAGGGCGTCGATGTATTGGATTGAAGCGGAACAATATGATCAGGATATTAACTTTCATGAATGCAGTCATTGCCAGCATCAGCTTTATCCTGAGCAAAAGCACAACTGTTATTGTGAGCATTGTCTAGCACAGCGTAAACGGCTGCTCAAAGAAACCCGACTACAGGAAAATCATCAGCATCATAAGAAACAGGATCAGCGTGAATATGAACTAACTCAGCTCAGTTTCCTGCACAAGCTGTTCTTGCTGGCTATTCTGGATGATCAGGTTCAGGAATATATTCATCATCACGAATATATTGACTGGCAACAGATCAAATATCACATGATTAGTCCTAACTATTTGTTCCAGCAAGGGCTGATCAAAAATCTGCTGAGAGACCAGATTTTGATTCCTAAAGATATTGCTTCGGAAAACCAGCACTATTATATCAATGTTCGTCTGGATGGTTATTCTGAACCCAGCCTGTTTAGTATTGCCCAGCAACTGCGCGCCTGGTTTTATGAAAATCTGAGCAAAGGCGTACCTTTTAAAAGTTCAGATGAAGTCAAAGATGCCCTGTATGCTTTACTGTATCAGGAAATTATTCAGTTTGCCCAGTTCTATTGTCGGACTTGGGGTATCCAGATTGCAGGAAACAAAAGCTTTCAAGCCTTCTGTTATCGCTTGCTGGATGTACTGGCCGTTGGGCAGATTTATTATCTGGTTCAGAATGCGCTGGAATATCTCTATAAGCAAAAAGCCCTACAACCACGTAATGAAAATTTCATCAATACCAATCTGTTAAAGAAAACCTTGCAGCAATACCGCGAACGCGCTCTCAATGAGAAATGGGAAACCTTTACCCTGCCACGTCCCACTCAGCTTCCTTTAAGCAAGATGAGCGGCATCCTGTTTTATCGTCTGCTGGGTTATGATGAAAATATCTTTTTTCAGCCGATCTGGCGCTCATGGCATAAAATCGAACCGCGGCTAAAATTTTACTCGCAAAAACGCTGTATGCACTGTGGCTCACAAGAACTGTCTGTTGACTATGATGCCAGTGACTATGTCAGCTTGTTCTGCCGTAATTGCAAGCATCAGGATCACTATTTTACGCGCTGACCGGCCTCCTCCACAGTTTTCTATTTTTAGAATTGATCATTATGAATACGTCTTCATCCCACTTAGAGCATATGCTTCTTGAGCAGATCTGTGAAGCCTGGCATCAACTTCAGCAAGAGCAGCCTCTGGTTCATATTATGACCAATGCGGTGGCCAGCAATTATGTGGCTAACGTCCTGCTCGCAGCAAATGCTTCACCGGCCATGATTGACAATCCCTATGAGGCTGAAAGTTTTATCAACATTGCAGCTGCACTTAGTCTGAATCTGGGGACACCGACCACGGAACAGGTCGAGGCCATGCAAATCGCTGCGCGTACAGCCCATAGCTTAGGCAAGCCCTGGGTACTGGACCCGGTCGGTTAT
>NZ_SMTB01000050.1:0-19336 GCF_006864105.1 Acinetobacter sp. RF14B
TCATAAAAAAGCCGACTTGTTTCCAAGTCGGTTTTTTGTTGTTTTTCAGGGGGATAAAAAATTTTTAACTATATGAAAAACAATGATATTTTAAAAAGCATTTCGTATAAGCTCTATTATGTTAAATAGACCATTATTTTCCGGTTGCTTCCCAATTACTATTAGAGCATTTAGAACATTTATAACCTTTCTCACAAAGCCATTTGACAATTTCATTTTGGAACATCAATAGTGCTGCTCCTCCTGCAATCATTGCTATACATATTGGCATAGCAAACCCTGTTCCTGCAAAAAAATATGAAACCCAAGCCCAATATCCCCCGGCTGGTAAAGCTCCTCCAATGATTCGGATGAATAGACGAAGTGATGTTTCTTCTTTATAGCCGCATGATTTGCATTTAATTTCCATAAGTTTCCTACGAGAAATAGTTAATTAATTAAAGTCTAAAATTTCAATTTCTTACTAAGCTAAAGTAGCTGGATCAAATGTACTAAGCTGAATGTTTGGAATTAGTTTTGATCTTTTAATGAACTTACTTATATCGAAGTTAATTTCATCTAAAGCTGATGAAATACCACTAATTAGGATTTCAGAACTGTAGTCATAACCACAAGAAGTTGATGAATTTTGGAAAAATCGTCCAAGTGGATCAATCATCAAATAAGAGTGTGTCATTTCATCATTATTTTCTGAACTAATGATATCTTGTAAATCAGAATGTCTTTTTAAAAACTCATAAAATTCAGAGTCATTAATTGAATAATCATTGGTAATGACAGGAAGCATTTTAAAAACTTTCCATTTGGATGGTGATAGCTTCCGAATGAAATTATTAAGATTTTCATCTTTATTAAATTGATTAATAACACTATTAATTTTTATATCGATTTCAGGATTAATTGTTCGCAGCTTTTGGATATGTGAACAGATCTTATCTGTTTCGATAGGGATATTTTTAATTGCCCTACCAATTCTGAGATTAGACTCGGAGTGAGTCGAGTCTATACTGAAGCCAATCATCGAAAATTCATTTGCAATAATTTCAATCAGTTCATCATTTAATAGGCTGCCATTCGTAATCGCAGACAATTTAAAATGATAATTTTTTGCTGCTTGTATGATGTCTAGGATTTGGTGTTTATAGAGGAATGTTTCTCCACCAACTAAATTAAGACGCACTCCCGTAAAAGAGCATCTATTTTTGGTATTTAAAATAGATGGTAATAAAGAGATTTCTTGGATCAATTGCTGGATTCTATGTTTTGAATGTAAGAGCTCTCGTTGATTTTCTTTCTGCCATTTTGCAAAGCAATAAAAGCATTGGTAGTTGCATGCTTCGGTTATATGCCAATTTATGACTAGATCCATTTAATACGCCTTATATAATTTAATATTATGATTTTTAAAATGAATTTGGCAGTAATAATACTGCCAAATTTAAAGAAGGCTAGTCTTTAAAGAGGGAAAATAATCCACCAATGATTGCGCCAGTGATTACAACCGGTGCTGCCGCGATTGTAGTAGCCCCAATTGCTGTTACACCAAGCACTCCAATTGCAGCACTTGTTGCTGAACCAGTTCCTAGCACTGTGGCGGTAACAGTTGCAGTACCCATTCCAACAGTTCCTCCCAAAGCCATATTTGTTAGAACAGAATTTGCTGTGGGTGTAGTTGTCATCGTGGCTATAGGTACCGAAGTTGCAGTGAGCATCTGATATTTTTGAAAAGCATAATAAGAAAACACGGCATTAGTTGTGTACCGCATAATTTCTTGAACTTGTTCGCTACGAGATTTTCCTGTCATGCACCAACAAGCAAAGTGTTCACAATTATTGAAAAAAAGATTGTAGTCATCTTCACCTAAGCAAGATTGCGCTCTATGAACAATCTCTTCTGGAGAATAAATATTTTGGTGTGAAGGATAGTTAACGACCTTGAAATCATCGACCCCTCCTAGAAAGTTTTCTAGACTTGTTTGTTCTATAGCCCCTTTTTTAAAGGCTTCTGCAAATCCAGAATAATGAATAACCTGATTGTCACCAATGTAAATGCCATGATGGGTGTATAGACCTCGTGAGACCTTGAGGTGCAAACCCGATTGTAAATGGTTCATAAATAGCTCTCTTTTTTAAATTAGCAACGTTTGAAACTGTTTGTGTTGTATGTCGTGATTAAGCGATCAGCTTCGAAGACAATAGTGATTCCACCTTTATCTAAAATTTTTAATGCAATACGACGACGTTCTTGAAGTACCTCCAATTCAGAATCTACTAAGTGAGCTGAAGCTAACTGCATATTTTTTTGTTTGATGGCAATCAGTTTTTTTATGCGCTTATCAGTTGAATCAATCAGTTTTTGGGTGCTCTTTCTATTAGCAATACATTTGTCACCAGATAGCTCTCCACAAAGCAAAGCTAAATCAATCATTGCTTTAGTATGTCCACGTTGCCCCATACGTTGAGTAAAGTGATTGGTTGGTGTCATTTGTGTGCCCTCTTTAGTATTTAATATCGTTTCTCAAGTTCTACTTGATTTGCTTGGAATAGTCTCAATATAGCTAAAAAACAACAAAGTTCAATAGTATTATTGGATACCATCTTTAATAAATACTTAATCAATAAATTGATGTTTTTTATTTTTAGGGTATGATTATTTATTTTTAAAGAACAACATCATACCTATTTTTTTTATATTTAAATAATTTATGTTTTTATGTTTTTTTACAATGCCTTTTTTTGCTATAAAAAAGATGATAACATCGACTTTAAAAGTAATATAGATAGTTTTGGTTGGTTAAAAAATGAACGATTTAAAAAAAATCTTAGAACCCAAAGAAATTCTAGGTTGTGAGCTTGGTGAGATTAATGAGCTGATAGAAACAGTTTATTTAATGACATGGGAGCAAGTTTTATTAGTCGCAATTTATACAAGGCAACAGTTTTTTTATAAGGATGACCGACTACCAGATGATCCAATTAGTTTTTCAAATAAGATGCAACTTATAAATATTTTGTTTGATGAATCAAATGAATTTTCAGATTTACTTAAAAATTTAATTCTAGAAAAAATTGAAAAATATGAAGATATTCATAGCATCACGAGCTTTTTATTAGGATTGAAAAATGAAAATACAGAATCAAAACATTCTATAGAAGCAAGTAAACTATTATCTAAAATAACTTCTCAACATATTACTTTCTCTGGAAAAAAATTTTTAAATAGAGGTCATCTATATACTTATAAAGTAATGAATCATTGCTTATATAATTTTATAAATATTTTACAGATTTTTTTAGAATCTGAGGTGTTTTCTGAAAAGAAAGAAGAAGACCTACTTAAGGCATTGAAATATGCGATTACAGGAAAATCTAGATTACTAGAAGATAATAAAATTGGTATTGAACTCAGAAGAAAAGAAGATTTACAGTCTGCTTTATTGTTTTTAGAAGAAAAAAATAAAAACAAAGAATTTATTCTAGATAAATCAAGTATAAGTATGGGTATTCATAAATACTTCTCTGAAGAACTAGGACAAACAATATCAACAATTTTTACAAATATTGAAGAGGGTAATTTGACCAAATATAGGGGATACAAAGTTAAAAATTATTTCGATGGTATAGTTGAGGTAAAACATGAAAATGGTAAAAAAATTATAGAGATAGATAATATTTATTTTGATAACTTAGTGAGTTTAGGTCAGTTTAAAAGCATTATGAATGCTATTGAATATAAGCTTAAAAATAGGAGTTTTAGAAATGAAAATGATGATTCAAAATCATTAAAAGCTATAAATGAATGGTACTTGAAATCAAAAACAGGTTTAGTATCTAAAAAAAATATACCAGCTTTAATAGCATCAGTATTATTTTTTGATATTTCAGAACTGATAGGTAGCTTTGATGTAGATTATGGTATACGTATTCCAGTTAAGAAAGAAAATAAATTTTTTGTAAAAGATTTTTATTTGCTGACTTGTGGGATTATTTATAGATTTCTATATAAGAATGATAAAATAAGTAAATTACCTTATGAGAATACGATATTTATATCATTCAATGAAGATGAATATTTATCAGAAATTAAAGATTTTATTATGTGTCAATATAATAATAGGTATACACCTAAAGAAAAAATATATGACAATTTAGATAATTTACCCGAAGTATCAGATAAGATTATGCATGAATGGGCTAACATAAATTTTGATGAAGATTCATCAGAATTTAAAGCAATGATTAACAGATCAAAGAAACTTCCTCATTATTTAAAAGCACCTAAAAAGAGTACTAGTAAAGAACAGAGCACTAGTAAAGATAAAATTTGGAATATAGATACATTAATTCATCAACAGCGTATGAAAATGTCCCAATATCCAATTAATTCATCGTTTCCTTTACCCCTCTGGGTTGATATGACAATGAAGGAAAAAGAAGAAAACTAATTTTAAGATTCTCTAAAATTAACATAATACACGTTATACGAAATTAAAAAATGGAGCCTAAAGCTCCATTTTTTAATAACTTTTTAAATTGCTAAGCGCAAATTCAGTGCTTTTACAACTTTAATCACCGTATCAAAACTAGGGTTCACATCACCAGAAAGTGCTTTGTAAAGACTTTCTCGGCCTAGACCTGTATCTCGTGATAATTGAGCCATTCCTTTAGCTTTAGCAATGTTACCTAAAGCTTTAGCAATGAATGCGGCATCACCATTAGATTCTTCGATACATGCTTGTAAGTAAGCCTGCATATCTTCTTCTGTTTTAAGATGCTCAGCACTGTCCCATTTGCGAAGTTTAATAGCCATTTATAGCTCCTCCTCTAAATCTTGTGCCAATTGCAGGGCAAGTTTTATATCTTTACTTTGCGTAGACTTATCTCCGCCTGCTAAAAGAATAACAACCCTTTGCCCTTGTTTGCAGTAGTAAATCCTATAGCCTGGTCCAAAGAAGAAACGTAATTCAGAGACACCTTCACCAACTGGTTCAGTATCTCCAAAGTTTCCATCTTCAATCCGATCAATTCGGACTTGTATGCGTCTTTTTGCCTGTTGGTCTTTTAACTTGGTGAACCAGTCATCAAAGACTTCAGTGGTATATATTGAGTACATAGGTAAAATGTATCCTATAGGATACATTTATGCAAGAAATAAACTTGGTTTTGGGGAGCCTGAAACGCTGAATTTCGTATAAGCACCATTATGTTAAATGCACAGTTTTTTAGAATGCAAATTGACAATTTTCTTAGCTGAATAAGCAGCTTCTACAAAATGGTTAGGGTAGATAGAATGATACCGAGCTGTTATCCTTGCTCTGATATTTTCTCTCAAACAATGCACTGAATTTATGACACTTACGCCACCTTAAGTTTATTTACCTCTTTAATCAGTAAATAACTCATCACTGTCTAGTGATGTGGTGTAGTCGCTTGTGTGTTGTATATATCACATCACTAGCCTATCTGAAAAATTAAAAAACAGGCTATGTTTATGTTATCTAATGTACGAGAACAATGGTTCTCTAACATCCGTGGAGATGTGCTTGCAGGACTTGTTGTCGGTCTTGCATTAATCCCTGAAGCTATCGCATTTTCAATTATTGCAGGTGTAGATCCTAAAGTAGGTTTATACGCATCCTTCTGTATTGCTGTCGTTATTTCTTTTGTTGGCGGTCGTCCAGCTATGATTTCAGCAGCCACAGGTGCGATGGCACTGCTTATGGTCACATTGGTCAAAGAACATGGGCTTGAATATCTGCTTGCTGCAACGATTTTAACTGGTGTCATTCAAATATTAGCAGGTTACCTGAAATTGGCTAAGCTAATGCGCTTTGTCTCTAAATCTGTAGTGATTGGCTTCGTAAATGCGTTGGCCATCTTAATTTTTATGGCTCAGCTACCCGAACTGACTAATGTAACTTGGCATGTATATGCTTTGGTTGCTTTAGGCTTAGCGATTATTTATCTATTTCCTTTAATTCCAAAATTAGGAAAATTATTCCCTTCTCCACTTGTTTGCATCATTGCTATTACATTGTTAGCAATAGCCCTAGGAATTGATGTACGGACTGTTGGAGATATGGGAGCATTACCTGACACACTTCCAATGTTCTTGATCCCAAATATTCCTCTAAATTTTGAAACATTGATGATCATTTTGCCGTATTCAGTTGCACTGGCAGCCGTAGGTTTACTTGAGTCTATGATGACAGCAACTATTGTCGATGAAATGACAGATACACCAAGTGATAAGCATCAGGAATGTAAAGGACAAGGTATTGCAAATATTGCCTCTGGCTTCATGGGTGGTATGGCAGGTTGTGCCATGATCGGTCAATCTATGATTAACGTGAAGTCAGGTGGTCTGACACGCTTATCAACCTTCTCTGCGGGTATTTTTCTTCTCATTTTAGTTGTGTTTATTAGTGATTGGCTCAAAGTTATTCCAATGGCTGCCTTGGTTGCTGTGATGATCATGGTTTCAATCAGTACTTTTGAATGGAGTTCTGTCACCCAATTAAAGGACAATCCTAAAAGTAGCAACGTCGTGATGATTGCAACGGTGATTGTGGTGGTAGCTACGCATAACTTGGCGTTAGGGGTATTAACAGGTGTACTGCTTTCAGCTTTATTCTTGGCCAATAAACTAGAAAATGATATTCAGGTCAGTGCTTCTTTTGAGGGGACAGCTCGTCTATATGATTTGAGAGGTCAGATCTTCTTTAGTTCTTCTGAAAAGTTCATGCAAGGTTTTGACTTTAAAGAGGATGTAAAGGAGGTGATTATTGATTTGACCCATTCTCACATTTGGGATGTAACATCAGTCGCCATGCTTGATTCTGTTGTAAATAAATTTCAAAAGAATGGTGCGAATGTCACAGTACGTGGTCTAAATGAAGCCAGTTCGATCATGATTGATAAGTATGGGACACATGCCAGAATTTAAGTTTTAAAAATTCTATATTTATATAGAATTTCTAAAATTAACATAATACACGTTATACGAAGTGCGTTATAATTATCTATAGAAATCAATGCTGTAGTTTCTAGTTTATAGCCCGAACATCCCTGTTCGGGCTTTTTTTATGATTTTTCACGTTCCACGATCAATAAGTGATCAATGTTCCACGACTTTGTTCATATCAGTTAAACAATCGTGGTTAATCATAGGGTCTAAAAAAACGGCTCCAAAAGCCTCTTTTCTCCGGTTCCTGTTCAACATGCTCCGGCACGGGAATCCTCTTATTTTCCGTCTGCTCTGGAGTAGTCAATCCGTCATGTTTAGCTTCTGCTGTGTCCGGTTCGGGATCTGTTTTGGCTATGCTGGGTTGCACCGGTTCTTGATCGGTAAACGTAGTCATATTAGGTTTTGGGGCTTCTAATAGACGTTGCATCGTTTCAATTTGGTTTTGATAAAAAGATTCCCTATCTTTGGCATCATCAAGCTGATTTTTTAGCATGTCTATTTGTTGTCTAAGCAGTAAAACTTCTGCCGAATTTGGACTGTCTATTTTTACAGGTTCTTTTACATCCTGTTTTTTAACTGGTTCCCCAAAAACGCGTATGGCTTCTGCTAGATCAATCTTATTCTCAGAATTTTTACTTAAAATTCCTTTCTTTATATTGTTGTAAATTGTTTGTCTATTGATGTTGTACAGCTTGGAAAGTTCAAGAACTGTAAGGGTTTTCATGCTGTAAACCTATGCCTAAACTTGTCAAAATTGGTTGTCTATTAGACTGTCTAATAGACAAATGATCAAGTCTATAATTTAGGCAGCTTTAAACCCGACTTTTTGAAGGTAAGGATGTAACTCTTCAAATTTAGTGGGGTCTTGAAGCATGTCAGCGATACGTAAAGCAAATTGCTGATAGCTCTCAGTACCTTCTGAATATCGTCCCATCTCTGGTAGTTCGGAAAGTTTATTAGCAAACAAATGGCGTTGTTTATCGGTCATTTTTGAGAAGGCATCTAAAGTATTAGGATCTCTCTTACTCTCGATATGCTCATGAGTTGATTTCTTTTGTTTAAAACTGAATGAAAAACCTGAAATTGAGCGTCCTTTTTTATGCTGTTCATACTTCAGATTGATATCTGAAAACTCATTAATTTGGTCTATAGCAATATCAAGTACACGTCTCTTAAATGCTTCCATTCTGGTGTATTCGTTTACACCAATACCCAATTGGCTACGGAATTTATTTAATTCAAAAAGAGGGGTCTTCCCTATAGATTTCCACTGCATTAATAATTCGTACAGACGAACTGCATAGACGCTTTTAAATTCAGATGTTTTTCGTAAATGATAGCTTGTGAAATATTGTTCAAACCCATCTATTTTAGTGACATGTTCGATAACTACACGAGTTAATGTAACGAGAATTCGACCTTCACCTTTTCTATAGTTTGCATCTTGAATCCAACGACTTTTCGTTAGACTTCCATCTTCATTTGTAATTGTGAATTGTCGCTTAAATAGTGAGTCTTCTGCTTCAATTAAAGCTAAATAAGCAGCATCTGGAGAAACATTAAAAGCTTTCGCATATCTAATGGCACTTAGTTCTAATGGTTCATCAGTTGATAAACCTTGTCCTGTTTCTCGAGCATCTACAATAGCGAGCTGTAAAAGACGAGTTTCACTTAAGGTTAGAGTCTGTAAGGCTTGAACAAGTTTATTTGATTTTACGACTAAGTCTGTCATGTTGTTCTATATAGCAACGGTTTTATTATGTTGCTATAACAACATAATAAAAATGCGTTGTCAAATACCGAGGAAACGTTGCTATATAACCGAGGAAACGTTGCTATATAACCGAGGAAACGTTGCTATATAACCGAGGAAACGTTGCTATATAACCGAGGAAACCCTTTTGTATGAAGGCTTTCAGCCTATCTAAAAGCATTTAAAAACATTAAAAATAATTAAAAGCCTTGGGAACGAAAAATTGCCCTATGTTTTCGCTACGCTCAAACTCTATTGAATCTCGCTTACGCTCGATTCGAGGGGCAATTTTTTACATCATCTCGTTGTGACTTTAATAAAAGCAAAAGCAACTATGAATTCGCTTCGCTCATAAGTTTTTTTTCGCTGCGCTCGATCTAGGCTTAAAAATTTGCACGATAGCTAGGGTTTTATGAAATCAAATGCCAAAAAAGCTGTTTTTCAGAGGTCGAGGCGCAAATTTTCATTGTGTCACTCGTAGACACTCGTTAAATATGGCTTTTAAATGCGAAAAAATGGGGGTTTTAGCCACTTTAGCTGTTTTTCTAATGATACCTACGTGGAATAAATAAAAGTGCTTTAAATGGCAAAATATAGAGATTTAGGAACTCACCTCGTTTAATTGCTTTGCCGCAACCGAGGGAGTCATATCTCACTATCGTAGAGTTCACGTTGTTTACGAATAGAACATGAGTAGGCAAATACTCAGTCATCATCACAATACGCCGTTTTTTATACTAAAAAATGGTAAAAACTCACAGAATGTCTGCTCACATCAGTTTTTCTAAACCGCAAATATTCAATTAGTTAGAATTGAAACTATGAAAAAAATCATGCAGTACACAAGACTATGCTGCCGTATTTTCTTTTCTTTCATTAACTTTTGCTTAGTCCTGACTTAGATAGGGAGACCAATCCCGACCTATCAGAACAAACAATGGCGACCAAACCATTTTTAGCTATGTTTCGCTTTTTTAGATAACAACATAAAACCGACTCGGATTTTCGACAACACTACTCCCTTTACCACCCGTAGCAGCCACGCCACTGGTGAGTTTGCAATGTTTAAATACAGCATCGACTTCATTATTTTCATAACTTATACGACCTACTCATCCTCTCTCCCTCTCCATGCCTTGCCGTGACAACTCAATGTCTAACAGCATGGAGATTCCCAAAGTTATTTTTAACGATCTTAGCAATTGAACGCCAATGCTCTTTTGTCTGTCAGTGCTTCCATTTTCCCCACCACGCGGTTCCTTGGATTTGGTGGATATGACTTTGAGACAAAATCTGAGCGTATGGCTCTTAATCTACACGTGTCTCCGGTTTATGCTTCCGGATGTATACTGTTTAAGCTATCCGTTGACCCACTTTGCTTGAGATGATCTCACTCAGTGGTGCCGCTGCTTCCAGATTTCTCCTCAGCTAGCCTGTAACATTGCTGTTACCTCAAACGCCATCAGTTGTGCCAATGAGCTGCGCTTCCCTCTTAGAGTGCATTTGCCGCAACACATTGCCGTTATTAGCGACCCTTAACGTCCTGTCAGGTTCTCACGGTAATCGTTAAAACAGGGTTTCAATACAAAAAAAATTGTATCTAGTCAGGCTATATCTAACCTCACGACCACTTCACAATCATTCGATTGTTTATAGGCTCCCGTGTCCTTGTCGCCCAACCCCGTTTACAACGGATTGGATCGAAAAGGAGTATTACAACTCCCTAGCGCCCATCAGATCGTACCGAACGGGATTTCTCCAGTAGTACGCTCAATCGGTCAACTCAAAATGGCTAGTTCTGAATTGTGCGCTATCTAAAAAAACATGGCTTTAAGCAGGCTGTTGCCTGCTCAAAATCGCTAAAACGAAAATGGTCAGGCAGTTGGTCAGACTGCTTTAAGTCAATGAATATTGCGACTATAAACCAAGCAAAAATAGATGTAAATTCCGTCATATAGGAACCACTTAATTGCACGATGACAAATTGTGTCAATTAAGTCCGACCAATGCCTTTGGCATTGGTAAAAAATCAAAATCGTTGAAAGCCTATATAAAATATAGCTTTGAGTTAAAATAAATATTGCTTGATTACATAAGACTTTTTAGAATATTGTTTGATGACAATTGAACAAATATTGCTTGGTGACAATTAAATGATTCATTACAGCCCAAACAGTCGTTATACAGCGCAAAAAATTGTAGATAAAGTTGCAAACGGTGCGTATTTCTATAGTCACTTTACTGTTGAATCTGATAACACGATGTTTGCAGATAAAATCCAAAAACTCATAAAAAAACTCAGCCAAAAATATTCTTTAGATTTAAGCCCACGACAAAGGACTTATCGTTTAAATAAAAAAAATGAGCCTATTGCGGATTTAATTATTCAAAAGCGTTATGACCAAGATATCTGGGAATTTTGGCTGTTGGTGACTACGCCCAAAAGCAATGAATACAACACCCTTAAAAACGAGGGGCAATTAAAGAAAATTGTTAAACAGCGCATATCAGAAGTTGAAACAAGCTGGAATCGAGAAGAAGAACAAGAGCAAATTTCCTTGATTCAGACTTATTTTAATGACCATGAAAAATTCAAATTTGTTTTACAAAAGCCCTTTTTAAAAGTTGCTTTTGGTAATGGAAAAAATGTTGAGTTGGTGCGTCTTTCACACTCAAAAAAGAAATCAAAGAACTATGCTGATACGGAGAAAAGTGCAAAAAATTATACGTGGACTTGGCGATTTGATGAGCCTAGCGTTCAGCTGATTAGAAAAAACTATGTTGAAATTATAAATATACTTATTTCGAATAATGACAAAAGCGTTGGTATGGCTAAGTTGCGGTCATTTTATGATGATTTAAAGTATTACTGTGTTTTTAAGGGGAATCGGCACCAGATCGGACGCTTATTTGTTGAAGCGGTCAGTTACCACTTAAAAAAAACAGGGAAAAACTTTAGAAAAATGGATTACTACATTCCTTTGGAGCTAAATTATCTGCCCCGAATTAAGAATTATGCAGATGATTTTATTCAGTATGTTTTCTTAAGAAGGATTTATGAGAGTGTTCAAATCAATTTGAATAAAGACGATGTAAATCAAGACACTTACAACGAACTATTTAACAAATATTTAGTTTAATAACAGAGGTTTATATGAATGTTATAACTCAAAAAAACACTGAAAGATTTAAAAAACTTCCTCATGTATTTAAATCTAAATTTTTATTTTTTTTTCTAGGTTTTTGGCTAATGGTCACAGTTTTTCACTATGTCGATGTTATTCCCAGTAATGATTATTCAATAATTTCAAAGGCCTTGTTATTACTTGCTTTAGTCACTTATTTTTTTGAAAAAAGATAAGGAAACATGTCCAAGATCTTCAAACTATCAATGCAGGATTGTTAAAACTGGGTCAATAAAACCATGGATCATTAGTTATTGATTGCGGAATGTGAATAATCAATAAAAAGCCGTTTCAGTGCGCTGTTTACTGGAACGGATTTAGTTAAGATATTGATGCTTATAGGAAAAAATCAGGTATTTCGTATAACGTGTATTATGTTAATTTTAGGAAAACTTACAGAATGTATAATTTAAAGATTATGGTTTGGGTGATCCTTATCTTAGTAATCTTATGGGGAATACAATGGATGTTTCATGGCTTTCCAACAGGAAATTAAAGCTATACATTGATGATTTCGTATAATCCGTATTATGTTAATTTTAGAGAAACTAACTAATTAAATAGTTATAGAAAACTTATAGGTAATCTCACCCTTTTAATTGGAAGAACCAGTATATAACTTTAAATTTTCTATTGCTTTAGCATCTCCCAGTTCTGCCAAAGGCTTGATTATTTCTATTGCTTTCGCTTTATCTTTAGGAAGTCCTAAACCATGAAAATATATTTGTGCTAGCTGAATTGTAGCTAAACTATAACCTTGATTTGATGATTTTATATACCAAGTGAACGCTTCCTTATAGTCCTTTTCGACACCATCACCATAATAGTAAGCTTGTCCGATATTAAACTGAGCTGAAGCATCATCATATTTAACAGCTTGGCGAAAGTATTCCAATGCTTTTTTATAATCTTGTTCAAATACGATTCCTTCTGAATAGTACACACCTAAAATATTTATAGACTCAGGATGATTTAAACTTTCACCCTTCTCAAAATATGGTAAAGCCTGCTTATAATTTCCTTGTTTGAATTCTAACACCCCTAAATTATGAATACCTCCTGCATAATTTTGGTTTGCTGCTTTTGTATACCAATATTTAGCTTGTTCTAAATTAGTATTACCCCAGAAGCCATATTCATAACCATTACCTAAAGCAATTTGAGATTTAGCATCTCCTTCATCGGCAAGTTTCTTTAAAATCTTATATGCTTCTTCAGATTTATCTTGATCAAGTAAGTATTCAGCATTTTTGAACTGAATATCAATTTCTTGTTGGCTACTATCTACCTTTTTTATTTCTACATTTGTAGAATTTCCACATGAAATTAATAAAAAGGAAGAAAGAAACAAGGTAAAAGTAATTACTACTATACTATTTCTGGTCTTAATCCACATATTCAATTCCTTTCCCATCCATCTTCATAAGTCGTTCATTTCTATCATATAGAAATATAGGAATAGTATAAGACTTGGAAACAGAATGAGTTATAGATATAGGCTTACCTTCAACTACTTTCTTAACTTTTCTCCCCTCTACAGCTACAGTACCTGAAAACCCTCTCCCTCTTACATCTCCTTCTATAATATTTCCCTCAGAATCCATCTCTTCTACTGTTGCATAAGTATTTACCCTACTTATTGAATATGTTCCAACGTTGATAGAGTTTGTTAATGTAAGACCTTCACCTTTTAAATCAGAAACATGTTTAGCTGTAACATTTAATTCCCCTCTTTCTATTGAAACACTAATATCTTTTTTTAGGCTTTCCTTAAGCCTTTTTTCATCCTTAAGTAACGCCATCATTTCTTTAGAATTTCCACCATTTTCCAGATGAGGCATTTTACTTGGATCAATTTCACCACTTGATCCAGTAGAAACATATAGCATCCAATCGCCATTATCATCATAGGCAATACCAATATCTAAAGCACCTCCAATGAAATATAACGCTCCACTAAAAGTAATAAATATTTGCTTAGATGATGGCTCTTTGGGTTGATACTGTGTAATAGCCAAAGCATTTCCTTTTGAGAATGCTAACTCTTTTTTGATAATTTCTTGAACAGATCTAGACCTATTATTTTTAATAGTTAATATTTTACCTACTTGAAGTTTATCCATATCAGATAAAGGGATATCATTTTGCATCGCAATTAGTCTTGGGTTTACTTTTAGTTTTTTTGCGATGTTTGATAGTGTATCTCCAGACTTCACTTCATACTTAACATCTACGAAATCATTAGGATTACTTGGTTGAATTGAAATTTTTTCTTGTTTTTTAACATCACCAATATAAACTTTTTGTCCAACATTAATTTTATTTTTATCTTTTATATTATTGTTATCCATTAACTGTTTAATGTCTTTGTTAAATTTTTTAGCAATATTATCTAAAGTATCGCCAGATTGTACCTGATAATAATCAGATTGATGAGTAGGACTACCTTTTGATTGAGTAGTAACCTTTTTAAGTTTACTAATAGGAATTTCAATAAATAAAGCATGTTCAATATCTTTAAAGTGAAGATAATCAGAATCTACCCTTATAGATTTTTTAATTTTGTACCACTTTGTATATCCTGTTGGTTTTCCTTTTATATAAATATCAATAATACATTTTTCTGATGTATAGAAATTTTTAGTTTCTCCATTTTTAGTTGTTATTTCACCTTCCTCTTTAGTAGCAGAAAAAACCCATCCACGTTTCCAAGTTGTAAGGTTTCTATATTGAATTACATATTCTAAGTTAGGAACTACTTCTTTAGAGCCCAAATAATAAAAAGTTGCTTTAAATTTTAGTTTTGACAAAATTATTCTTCCTCTTCAGAATTATCTTTATCAATAAAAAACTCTAGTTCTTCTTCTACAAGAAAATCCTCATGATCAATAAAAAGCTCTAATTCTTCTGATTCTTCTGTAAAAATCCTTTCTGTTCTGCCTCTGGCATCTAAAACCCCTTCATGATAACTTCCATTATTTTTGTAAATTCTATATTTTGAATTAGAAAAATTCGAAATATGATCTAATTCACTTAAATCAAATCTCATACTTTTTCTGTCAATTTCTTTTACACTAGGTAATATAGGAAGTTCGTAATTTGTATGTTCGCCACTCTTAAAAAGATGCTGTCCAGCTTTCGCCTCAAACTTTCCAGGCGTAATCACTGTAATTCCATTTTTATTAATAATAATCTGAGAACCACCAGCCATAGGTTTACCTATCATCTTTGATTAATTAAAAAATTAAGCGCAAATTTGGCTTAATATAAACATCTATTAATTCAATGTTTTTAACTTAAATATGACTTTCATTCTTGCCATTCAAATGAATGATAGCATTGTTGTTGCAGCAGACAATCAAGAGGTCGTTTTAAAGGCCGAAGAAACAAACAATTTTAACCAACGGCATACATTGAAATTGCATGCTTGGGACAGTGGAATCATCACTGGTACAGGCGAAAGCTATGTGATCAGCCAATCCATGGAGCTATTTAAGAAATTAGCTCATTCAGACATTAGTAAACTCCCTCAATGTTTAGAAATATCAAGGCAAATAAGAGAGCTAGAAATAGGTACAGGTTACGTCCAAGTTGAGATTACTAAGCTACTGTGTTCCAGTTATAGCGAACGTGGTGCTCAGCTGTATAAAATCGAACGGATCGATGATGATAAAAGCTATACCATGACAGCTATGGAACCCATGGATATTACCGTGTGGATGTTCAATCCCAATGTGAAAACAATTACAGTAGATTTAAAAAACTTATATCTAGGCTTAAAAGATTACGGCTCTTTCAGTAACCAAACTGAATGGATTAACTACTATATCAACCGTATAGCACCTATTTATCAGAAGCAGAGCCAAGTCGATTCACTCATGAGTCAAAGCTTTGACATCTTTTTTCAGACCAAGGATGAATATGTATTTGGTCATATTCCAAATACGCAAAATACTATGATTGAATTAAAGGAAATTTATTCTAATTCCGATCCCATTTAACATAATGGTGGTTATACGCAATACACTTGTATATTAATATAAATATCAACCACTTAGTAAAACAAGAAAAAGCCCAAAAAGCCGATTTTGAAACAAGTCGGCTTTTTTATGTTCGATTCTGTAATATTTTGCCAATAAAAAATGGAACAACTTTGCAAAATTTACAATTTTGTATTAACATTTTTATATTAACAAGAAGCGATGCAACTATGGAAATTGAGTTTTCATGGGATGAGCATAAAGCAGAAATAAACCTTAAAAAGCATGGTGTAGCTTTTGAAGATGCGACATTGGTTTTTTACGATGCTCATGCCTTATATAAACAGGATCGCTTTGAAAATGGTGAATATCGTTGGCAAGCGATAGGTATGGTACATGGGCAAGCTGTTTTATTGGTGGCCCACACAGTACAAGACCATAATGGGATAGATCATATCCGCATTATTTCGGCACGACAGGCAGAGAAAAAAGAGAGGAAGCAGTATGAGCAAAACCGTTACTTACAAAATGGATTTGAATAATCCTCCTGTTTTGTCTGAAGAACAAAAGACAAGACTTGAAGCCCTGGCTAAACGACCAGACAGTGAAATAGACTTTTCGGACATTCCTGAACTTGATGAAAGTTTCTGGAAAAATGCAGTACAGAACCCTTTTTACAAGCCGACTAAACAAGTGACTACGGTTCGTATTGATGCAGATGTAATGCAATGGCTAAAGGCCCAAGGTAAAGGCTATCAGACAAGAATGAATAAGATTCTGCGTGATGCCATGCTGAATGAACTAAAAAATCATCCATAAAAAATGGGAGCTATAGGCTCCCATTTTTAGTTTCGTATAAGGTGTATTATGTTAATTTTAGGAGAGCTTTAAATTCATAATTAATTCTGACTTATATTTTATTAAGTTATAAAATATGCCAATTTCCTGATTTACTGCACTTTTTCTATGCAATTTAGATACGATATAAACGGATTACGAGCAATTGCTGTTCTTGCTGTAGTTATTTTTCACTTTAATCCACAATCGCTACCAGGTGGATTTGCTGGGGTTGATGTTTTCTTTGTTATTTCTGGCTTTTTAATGACATCGATTATTTTTAGTGGCGTGGAAAAAAAGACCTTTAATTTATTCAAATTTTATAACGCCAGAGCAAATAGAATCATCCCTGTATTAGCTGCAATGTCAGCTGTTTTACTCGTATTTGGTTGGTTCTATTTAATCCCTAGTGACTATCGTGACTTAGGGCGACAAGTTGAGAAAAGTTCTTTATTTATATCAAATCTTTTATTTGCAAAAGGTGGTGGTTATTTTGATACAGCAGAGCATACAAAGTGGTTACTACATACATGGTCACTATCTGTTGAATGGCAATTTTATATCTTCTTCCCAATTCTCATTGTCATTCTAAAAAAATATTTCAGTTTTACAAATCTAAAACGTGTTGTTATAGGATTATTTCTAGCGAGTTTTATTTACTGTATTTATGCAACTTACAAAGACAGTAAGACTGCTTACTTCTTACTTACAAGCCGAGCATGGGAGATGTTACTCGGTGGGTTGGCGTTTTTATATCCTTGGTCAGTTAAAAGTAAGATAAAACAAATTACAATTCAATCATTAGGTATTGTACTTATTGTTGCTTCATATTTCCTAATGTCAAAAGATACATTATGGCCAGGTTATATGGCAATAATACCTGTCTTTGGTGCATATTTAATTATCGTAAGTAACTTCCAAAATAATTTCATCATCAATAACATAGTTTTTAACTATGTCGGAAAATGGTCTTATTCGATCTATGTATGGCATTGGCCTTTAGTCGTTTTTGGATTCTACTTTGCATTTGAAAATTGGTGGGTATACGGCATTCCACTCTCCATCTTACTTGGATTCTTAAGTTATCAATTCATTGAAAAGATTAATTTCCCACGATATTCATCATGGAAAGAAATATATAAAGTTAGACCTTTTTATATATTTTTAGTTATTTTAGCCTGTGGTTATACTATAAAAACAACTGATGGAATAGCTTCACGACTTTCAAAAACAGCTCAAATTGCTGAAAAAGAAAAACGTAATTCAAATCCTTATAAATGTGATCAGCAAGATTTCTATGAATGTGTTATAGGGAAATCGTCTAATATTAAAGCTATTATTATAGGTGATAGTCATGCTGACTCATTAACAACATCGCTATCTTCTATTTTTGATTTAAAATCAGAAGGAGTCCTTTCTTTATCTACATCGTCATGTCCTTTAATTTTAAATTTACAATATTATGATAAAGAAAGCATTTGTCCTGAAATTAATAAAAAACGATTAGTATTAATTCAATCTCAAAAATACAAAAATATTCCTATTATTTTAGCAGGAAGATATCCAAGCTATTTAATAGGAGAGAATGATCCTGACCGCATACCACCTGAAGGATCTAAGCCATTAATTTATTTTGAAAATAATCCCAAAGTTTCTCAAAAAAATAGATTGGCTGCATTTGAAAAAAACTTAGAGCAAACTTTATGTAAGATTGCCACAAACAATCCAATTTATATTATTCAACCTATCCCGGAACTAGGTTTTAATGCTCCACAAAAGATTATTAAAAATTCTTTTTATGGAAGAAATGAAAAAACATCAATTTCATATGATAGCTATTTGAGTCGATCAGAAGAAATACGAAAAATTATTAATAGAAGTGCCAATAAATGTAATGTGGAAGTTTTAGATGCATCTAAAATATTATGTAAAAATAATGAATGTATTTCCACATACAAGAATAGACCTATTTATCGTGATGGAGATCACCTAAGTGAATATGGGAATAAGCTTTTAACACCTATGTTTAAAGACACTTTACTTAAATAATTCACAAACTCTTTACGTCAGGTTTATTGTCTGCTTTTCACAGTAAACCTGACTAACTTTCTATTTAACATAAAATCTCTTATACGAAATCCAGATTCAAGACATAAAAAAGCCCGACATCCTGTCGGGCTTTTTCGTATTGGTTCGCTTGGCATAACTCCTGTCGTGCCGCCGATCCTTGTGCGATTATTTATTTTTATTCTGCGGAACATCCTGTTCTCTTATGACTTCATGATATTGAATACAGGGGATTGTGAACATCCGCAAAATCCCTAAATCCATGTGCGCTCAGGCGTACAAAATTGGTTATTTTTTATCCCAAGAGTTGTCCGCAGAAATTGGGGATAGTTTCGGGATGTGGGGTATTGATAAGCCAGAGAAAAATGACAATTTGATTAAATATTGATCAATTTTATTGGCAGAATATATCAAAACTGCTCATAAAAAAGCCGACTTGTTTCCAAGTCGGTTTTTTGTTGTTTTTCAGGGGGATAAAAAATTTTTAACTATATGAAAAACAATGATATTTTAAAAAGCATTTCGTATAAGCTCTATTATGTTAAAT
>NZ_SMTB01000051.1:0-19237 GCF_006864105.1 Acinetobacter sp. RF14B
GTCGGCTGTAACTGTCGCTCGGCAATAAAGCTGGTAATGCTGTCGGCCTGCTCTGTCGCACTGGAACGATGAAAACGGATTGCCCGGCGACGTAGTGCCTGATAGTGGCGATTGTCATCAATCAGTCTGAGCTTTTGCGCTGCAATCGGTGCAGAAGAATGCACGACCATCAGCTCAGACTCATCAATCAGCCAGTTAATCCCTTCACTGCGCCATAAACGGGTTAAAAAATCATAGTCGGTTTCATTCGACTGCATGCTAAAAGGACGCACATCATAAGTCTGCTGTAAACCGGATAAATCTAGCTTAAGTGCAGCGGCAAATAGTGGACTTTTACTCTGCCATTCTTTAAAGATAACTTCAGTAATCTCACGGACATTTTTGTCCATAAATACGCGGCTATTACGGCGTTTATGCCAGAGCGAGGTTGCATCTTCTAGAGTCAGTTTATAAAGCGTTAAGGCTCCATCACTCTGCCCCTGAGCAGCCTGGGTGATAATCCCGGAACTGCGAAACAGTTGCCCCTGATCTGTTACCTGATCGACGGCGACCTGTGTGCCTATAAACTTTTTTAGCGGAATCAAGGCATTGGTAGATAGACAGATGAGTTCAACCTTCACGCCCCGATTCAGAACATGCTGACCATCAATGCGTTGCAGGAAAACTTCTATATTGAGTTGCGGATGAGAAAATTGAACATGTAAAGCACGTTTCTGCGCACTTAAACCCAATTGTTTAAGTACCTGAGCAATAGAAATTCTTATCATTTTTAATTTTTATGACTATTTTTTCGGCATTATAATGAATTTAATTGATTAAGCCTAGCCTGTTTTATCTGACCTGTTTATTTGCTTTCCTTATGAGTTGAGCTTGAAAGTAAAAAATTTTTATTTAATTCTTCTTGTTTTAGTTCAAGCAGGTTTTCTATTTTAAATGCAGAGGGTTTACACAGCCGTAGAACCTGTATGTACTTAAATAGAAAAGGCAAATGATCAAGTTCATCTGCCTAAACCCAATTAGCCTTTCTTCACCAGATAATGAAATTCTTTATTGCCATTTTCATCTAAACGCTCTTCCTGCAACAACAATTCATGCCCCAGATGCATACAGAACTTTGGAATATCCCAAGACGTTGAATTATCCGTTGCAAAAACTTCAATCACATCACCGGCTTTGGATTTACGGATCGCCTGATGCAGCATCATTACCGGCTCGGGACAGCGCAGACCTCGGGTATTTAATTGCAAGCTAGGTGTCATTTCAGCTTCAGACATGGGCAGACTCAGGAGTTTAAAATCGGGCTATTTTAGCATAAAGTGCCCCCGGCATTGCAGCATCCGGTTTTAGTCGGACGGTGAAATACTTGTTGACCCGTCTGATCAGGGTTTTACAGCACAATTACAATAGACAAGTGTATTTTCTGCGGTATGATAAAATCACGTTTTTTTAGATATTAAGAGTCTTTAGGAAAGATCATGCACGAGGAATCAGGCCCGTCGTGGGGTATGCGCGGCTTACGTAAATGGCTGGGAACTGCACCCGAAACTCGCGACGAACTGCTAAAACTAGTACAAGATTCACGTCGATTTTTAGAACCCGATACTGTTGCCATGCTTGAAGGCGTTCTTGATCTGCCTGCAACCAAAGTTCGCGAGGTCATGACGCCAAGAACATCCATGATCAGCTTGCAAGAAGATGATGAGTTGCTGGATATTCTGCATGTTCTGGTGGAGTCCGCACACTCACGTTTCCCGGTCTTTTCATCGGATCAGCCAGATAATGTGGTGGGTATTCTGCTGGCCAAGGATTTATTGCCGTTTCTGACCGAGCCATCTGCAAAAGTGGATATCCGTGCGTTGATGCGTCAGCCGCTGTTTGTACCAGAAAGTGCGCGTTCGGATCAGCTTCTGCGCATGCTGAAAAATACCCAGACTCATATTGCCATCGTCATCGACGAATATGGCACCACCTCTGGTCTGGTGACCCTGGAAGATATTCTGGAAGAAATTGTCGGCGAAATTGAAGATGAGCATGACAATGCGGATGAAGAATCACAATATATCGTACCCGATCAAGATCCAGCGACCGCCAACACCTGGATTGTTCAGGCGCTGACCCCGATCGAGTATTTTAATACGATGCTGGATACCCAGTTCTCAGATGATGAAGTGGAAACCATGGGCGGATTATTGCTACAGGAAATTGGTCTGGTAAGTGATCTGGAAGGTCAGGTGATTGAACTGGACAACTGGCAATTTACCATTCTTGCAGCAGATTCCCGTTCTATTCATCTGATTCGAGCAGTACGCCAATGAGAGCGTCTTTTGACAAGTTAATGCATACTTCATCGCCACAAAAACCATTACCTCTGATTTATCCATTATTGATTGCCCTGTTTGCAGGGGCCATATTCAGCTTAGCATTGGCACCTTATCATTACTGGTGGCTGGCCATTTTGTCCCCTGCATTGCTCTATGCCTGTGTACGCGGACGTAGTGCCAAACAAGCATTCGGTATCGGCTGGGCTTATGGAATCGGCCTCTGGTTTGTGGGAGCGTTCTGGCTATATACCTCTATCCATGTCTATGGTGATACCAGCGCGGTTATGAGTCTAGTCATGATCCTGATCATGGCCATGGTCATGGGTTTATTTACAGCGGTTCAGACCTTTGTTTATCGCCGTTTTTTCCCGGAAACCCCGCTCACGTTTGCCCCACTGTGGGTACTTTTTGAATGGGCAAAAACCTGGGTATTTACCGGTTTTCCGTGGCTCTTTGTCGGCTATGCCTTTACCGAGCGCTACCTGGATGCCTATGCGCCATTATTTGGGGTATTCGGGGTGTCGTTTGTGGTCATCGTTCTGGCATGTGCGCTGGTCGAAATTCTGAACAAACGCTTTTTCTGGGCTATTCCTTCAGCCATCTTGTTATTGGGTGCATGGGGCGCAGCACAACTGAGCTTTGTCGAGCAAAAAAATCAGAAGCCTTTAACGGTTTCCCTGATTCAAGGCAATATTCCTCAGGATCTGAAATGGTTAACCGAATATCAGGTTAAAACCCTGCTGATCTATGCCAATCTGAGCAAAACCGAATGGGGACGTGATCTGATTGTCTGGCCTGAGTCCTCAATTCCCATGTTCCAGACCGATATTCAGGAATTTTTAGAGTCCATGAAAGTACAGGCAGAAAAGTCAGGTACAGCATGGATTACTGGAATCCCGTACTGGGATCTGGAAGAGTCCAAGACAGCAGGCTATCCAAAATATTATAACAGTATTATGGCCACAGGTGAGGAGTCTAGCGGACTTTATAAGAAACAGCGTCTGGTGCCGTTTGGTGAATATATCCCCCTCTCCGGCTGGTTAAGCTGGGTTTTGCCTGGCCTGCAAAATGACCCGTCTATGAGTGGTTTCTCACGTGGTGCTGATAACCAGCAGCCGCTGAATGTGAAAAATCAACATCTGGGTTCGGCCATCTGTTATGAAGTGGCTTATCCCAATTTAACCCGTCGTAATGCCAGTCAGAGCGATTTTCTGGTCACTGTTTCAAATGATGCCTGGTTTACCGGTACAGCAGGCCCATTGCAACATTTACAGATGGTACAAATGCGGGCCAAAGAAAATGGCCGCTGGTTTATTCGCGCCACCAATACCGGGGTAACTGCGTTTATTGATCACAAGGGGCATATTGTGAAAAAAGCCCCAATGGATCAGGAAGCCATATTACGGGGTGAACTTCCAGCCATGCAGGGCCAAACCCTGTATACGAAACTCAGCGATTGGCCTGTCATGATCTTCTCAGCTCTGCTATTGCTAGTCGGCTGGCGTTTCCGTCCGCGTAAGGTAGATGTCAGCTTCAAGTCGAGACGGTAATTGAAAAAAGAAAACAAAAAACCGGGACTATAGTCCCGGTTTTTTCATTTCAGTATTTAGAGTTGAGTCGCCAAATAAGAGATCATACTGGCCAGAGTGAGCATCGGTACATGACGATAAATGTAAACGACTGCCTGTTCAAATGCTGAGCTTTGCTCGGCCTGAATGCGAATAACACTCACATTTAATGCTGACCAGAAACAGAGAGCCATTAAACTGCTCATCACACTGATGGCAAAGAAAGCCACCATAATCTGGCTGCTACCTTCGGTGTTCTGCCATAAATGAACGATTCCCTGACTGACCGGCAACATGCTTAAAACCAGAAGAACAGATTTCAGCATCAACCAGTGAAATTGGTTGATTTCATCTTTCAAGATAAATGCTTTCATATGTTTCTCCGTTGGCGAGTCAGGTGCCTTTCAGAGCATTATGAGCTTTTTCAAATAAATAGAAAGTGTAGCTTTATTCATATCTTACGAGAATTGTAATAGATAAACATGGGAATAATTCTTATTATAACTCGCATATCGTTTCTATTACTTAATTTATATATTTTTCAAAAACTTATATTATATTTTATAATTAATACCTATTATCACTTCACTGAATACAAAGATAAGCGATAAAGTGAAGTGATATATTCCATTCAGTGAGAATTTATAATGATTCTCGATTAAGGCTGATAATAAATATCGCTATCCGTTCCATCCCCACCGGCCTGACCATCTGCCCCAAATGAGTACAGATCAAAAGCACGGCCCTCGGTTCCCGGCATCACATATTGCAGTTCATTTTCCCAACTGTCTTTTGGATAGCCCCCTTTAACATAACCGCCCGGTAGCCAGTTTTTTGCAGTTGCCGGCTGATTCACCAGAGCATCCAGCCCCCCGTCCTGCATACTTGGATATTTACCATTATCGAGCTTATATTGATCCAGTGCACCTGCAATACTTTGCAGTTTGATGACGGTTGTATCGACCTTGGCTTTTTCACCCCGCCCCATCACATTCGGTACAATCAGTGCTGCCAGCACTCCCAGAATCACAATCACCACCATGACTTCAATCAGGGTAAAACCTGCAGCCCTCTTGATTGGCATCGTATTTGGAAGACCTTGTCTCTGGTTCAGATTCCTTTTCATTTAATCTCTCGCATGTGTTTATATCGTTCAGAATATTCGGCTTCAGGTCAAGCACCTGAAAATTTTAACCGGTTTCTGTTTAAATCATATTATTCATATTTACAATGGGCAGCATCACTGCAATCACAATCACCAAAACAATACTGGCCATCAGCACCAACATCAGCGGTTCCAGTAAAGCCAGCAAGGTTGAGATCAGGGTAGTGACTTCACGGTCCTGCATCTGAGAAGCCCGATCCAGCATCCGGTCCAGTTCACCTGAGGCTTCACCACTTTTGATCATTTGTACCATCATCGGTGGAAAATAACCACTGCGATCCAGCTGGGTTGCCAGGTTGCCGCCTTCGGTGACTTTTTCAGCGGCCAGATTTACCGCATCACGGATCACCCAGTTGTTACTGACGGCTGCACCAATCCGCAAAGCATCGACCAGCGGCACACCGGACTGGGTCAAAATGGATAAGGTACTGGCAAAACGCGCGGCATTAATGCCCCGGGATAATTTTCCAAACAAGGGCAACTTTAAGGTCAGGCGGTCAAAGGCATAATGCCCGGCGGTACTTCTTAAAAAACGTACCAGCAGGAAGAAACTGGTGATACTGCCTATCAGTAAAAATGGCCAGGCAATCCGGATAAAATCACTGGCTTTCATTAAAGCGACAGTAATCCACGGCAAGGCATCCTTGCTCTGGTCAAAAGTCTTGACAATATCCGGCACCACATAGGTCATCAAACCCATCACAATCGCAAAAGACATCAACAGCAGAATAATCGGGTAGATCATGGCACCCTGAATTTTTTTCTGCATGGCGAAACGGTTTTCCGTATAATCTGCCAGTTGATCCAGAATCAGATCCAAATGTCCGGAGCGCTCCCCGGCGGCAATCGTCGCGGTATACAGTTCAGGAAAACGTCCCGACTGCTGTAAGGCCTGAGCCAGGCTATGTCCTTCCAGCACTTTGGAGCGCACCGACATCAGCAGGTTTTGCACATGGACTTTTTCACTCTGTTTACCAACGGCACGAATGGCTTCTTCCAGCGGAATGGCAGCCGCCACCAACACGGCTAATTGCCGGGTCATCAAGGCCAGATCATAGGCTGTGATACTTTTTTCAAACCATTTACGCTGATAGTGCTGGTCTTTTTTCTCGACCGGATCGACAGAGACCGGAACCAGTGCCTGATCTCTAAGCTGCTGCCGGATCTGACGTGCAGAATCTCCCTCAAGCACGCCCTTTTGCTGCTTTCCTGAAGCATCAAGCGCAATAAACTGATATGCAGGCATTGTAATGCTCTAATTTTCCAAAATTTTTGCTTAACGCGGTTGCGTCAGACCACCGAAATCATTCATATTCTTTCATATAAATTATCCGCTCACTCTAACACAACTGAACTTTGAGCACGACGAAATTTCATCAGGACCTCTTTCATCATTATGCCGAATTCTGCTCCCCCTTCTGTACCTGTTCACCGTGTTCGCGTTGCGGTACCGGTACGTCTGTTTGATTGTTTTGACTACAGTTTAAGTCAGGAACAATATCAACAGGCCGAAGTCGGTGCCCGGGTGGCGGTTTCCTTTGGCCGGCAGAATCTGGTCGGTGTGATTACCGAAAAGCTGCCGCTGGATGCGCCGATTGATCCCAGTTTCAAGCTTAAGTCGATTACGGAGCTCCTGGATGAACGCGCCATTTTAGATGCTAAAGTTTTAAGTTTGTTGACATGGTCCGCACAATATTATCAATTCCCGATCGGTGAAGTGATCCAGACCGCACTGCCGACATTATTACGTCAGGGAAAACCCTATAATCTGCTGGCCCGGACCTGGAAGCTTCTAGAGCATGAGGCCGAAGCCAAAATTCGCCGCTCCGAAAAACAGCAGGAAGCTTACCGGATTTTAAAACTGCATCCGGTCGGTACGACTGAAAATGTCCTCAATCTGGCCGGGATTGAAACCGCCACATTAAAAGCCCTGGAAAAAAAAGGCATTTGTTGCTGTGTACTGGAGCAGCAGGATTTCAGTCCTCAGCCGATGCGGCTGGCACAGATGCCACTGACAGCCAATCCTGAACAAAAGCATGCGATTCAGCAAATCCTCAAATACTGCAAGAAATATCAGGCTTTTTTACTGGATGGCCTGACTGGAAGCGGAAAAACTGAGGTCTATTTGCAGGTTATGCAGCAAGTGCTGAAGCAAGGCCAGCAGGTGCTGGTGCTGGTGCCCGAAATTGGCCTTACCCCCCAAACGATTAGCCGCTTTCAGTCCCGTTTTCATTGTCATATTGCCCTGCTACACTCCGGGCTGAATGACAGCAAGCGTTTGCAAGCCTGGCAGGCCGCTGAAACTGGTAAAGCTTCGATCATACTGGGCACACGTTCCGCCATTTATACGCCAATGCCGAATCTGGGCCTTATCATTCTGGATGAAGAACACGATCTGTCCTTTAAACAACAGGAAGGTTTTCGCTATCACGCCCGTGATGTTGCACTGTATCGGGGGCATTTACAGCAATGTCCGGTGATTCTGGGTTCAGCAACCCCCAGTATTGACAGTTATGCGCTGGTTCAGCAAGGCAAAATGCAGGTGCTGGAACTCAATCAACGTGCCGGCAGCGCCTTAATGCCCAAAATCCATATTCTGGATTTAAAAGTCGCCCAAAAACAGCATGGCATCAGTCTGCACCTGATTCAGGAAATTAAAAAACGCCTGGCTAAAAAAGAGCAGGTGCTGGTCTTTCTTAATCGTCGGGGCTATGCCCCGGTACTGATCTGTGGTAGTTGTGGCTGGCAGGCCCAGTGTCCACATTGTGATGCCAATTTCACTGTACACCGCCAACCGTATCAACATTTGCACTGTCATCACTGTGGCACCATTCATCGTCTACCTGAACAATGTCCGCAGTGCCAGCATACCGAGCTGGTGACTTTAGGCATGGGCACCGGCAAAGTTGAAGAACATCTGAATGAGCTTTTTCCCGATTCTGAAGTGATCCGGGTCGACCGGGATTCCACCAGCCGGGTGGGCAGCTGGCAAAAAATCTATGACAAGATACAAAAAAGCGAGCCGGCTATTCTGCTCGGTACCCAGATGCTGGCCAAGGGACATCATTTTCCTTATGTCACGCTGGTCGCCATTCTGGATATTGATTCCGGTTTGCTCAGTGTCGATTTCCGGGCCACTGAACGTACTGCACAGCTGATCATCCAGGTGGCAGGACGGGCAGGACGTGGTGAGCATAAGGGCGATGTCTATTTACAGACGCTCAGACCGGATCATGCCTTACTGAATACGCTGGTTAATGAAAACTACCGCGCTTTCGCCAAGCAGACGTTAACCGAACGGCAAATTGCCCAGATGCCACCGTTTCGTTATGCCGTGCTGATCCGCTGTGAATCCAGAGATCAGGCACAAAATACTGAATTCTTACAGAAACATGCGGCCCTACTCAGGCAATATCCTGATCTGGTACTGGATATCTGGGGGCCGATTCCTGCCCCTATGGAACGTAAGGCCGGACGCTATCAATCACATATGGTCCTGCTGTCTGCAGATCGTGCCCGTTTGCATTATTATGTCAGGAGCTGGTGGCAGAACCTGTTGCAGGAAAAGCCTTCCAGCATGAAACTGACCCTGGATATTGATCCGCAGGAACTCAGTTAAGACCATTGAAGCTGTCTGTATAAATGAAAGCTCAAGCGGATCGGATGAAAATAAAATTTAAGGCGGAAAAATGTCGATACTGTTGCAAATAACACTGGTCCTGGCAATGGCACTGATCATCGTGCCTCTGAGTAACATGCTCAAATTGCCCAAGGTCCTGGGCTATCTGTTAACAGGCCTGATCTTGGGACCCAGCGTTTTCACGCTGATCCAGTCGCCCACCCTCCTACACAGCTTTATAGAGCTGAGCCTGCTGGGGCTGCTGTTCTGGATCGGGCTGCAACTTCGACCTCAGCGTATCCTGCAAATTCCCCAGTCCAGCTGGATCATGGCCAGTTTACTCGTATTCGGTTCCACCCTGTTTTTTAGCCTGATGGCCTGGGCATTCTGGCAGCAACAGCTCTTGGTCAGTGTAGTCATCGGACTGGCCGGCAGCCTGTCTGCAATGACTTTGGTGACCCAGTACCTGAACGATCAGGAACAGCTGGCCAGCAGTACCGGTCAAACCACCTATTCCATTTTATTGATTCAGGCCCTGCTGGCAATTCCAGTATTGGCAGCGATTCCTTTATTTGCTGGCATCAACTCGACCGAACATGGCGTGGCTTATTTTGCCGCTATCATGACCACGTTTAGCGGCCTGTTCCTGTTCAATCATTATCTGATGCGACCTCTTTATCGCTGGATTGTAAAAACAGGCAGCCATGATTTACATATGCTGGTGGCTATGGTCATCATGCTGGCTCTATTGGCCCTGATGCATACCTTGGGGCTCAGCCTGTTTCTGGGTGCCCTGTTTGCCGGGATTCTGCTAGCGGACTCCGATTTTCGTCAAACGGTAGAAAGCAGTATCCAGCCCTTTAAAGGTATCGTGATTGGTCTGGCATTTATTGGACTGGGCATGTCCTTAGATGTTCAGGAACTATTTGATTTCCCCCTCACCATTCTGGCTGGTACGGCGGCCTTGATGCTGATCAAATTTCTGCTTGGGCTAGGCTTGGCACGTTATTATCATCAAGCATGGCGCAAGTCTGCCCTGCTGGCTGTCAGTCTTGCCCAAGGTGGCGAGTTCGCCTTTATCGCCTTGGTGATGGCAAGCACTCACCAGCTTATGGATCAGGTCTTAGTATCTAGCCTTCTGTGGATGGTCAGCCTGTCGATGTGCTTGACACCGTTATGCTATCGGCTGCTGCATAGCCAAATTCTGCCGCGGCTGGACCGGCAGAATCATCTGGCGGCTACTTTTAATACCGAGAGTGTGCCCTCTCCACCCACGCCGGTTCTGCTGATCGGATTTGGGCGTTTTGGTCAGATCATCGCACGAATTTTAAGACAGCAACAACAAGCTTTCAGCGTCATGGACAGTCATGTCGAAGCCAGCCATGTGCTGTCTGAATATCATATTCCGTTTTATCAGGCCAATGCCACCGAACCGCACAGTCTGCATCGGGCCGGCATTGAACAGGTGCAGCATGTTATCGTGGCAATAGATGACATTGAAGACAATTTGCTGGTGGTCCGGCATCTGCGGCTGAATTATCCAGACATGACCTTATGGGTACGTGCCCGTGACCGTCATCATGTACAGTTACTGCGAGACCTCGGTGTAGAACGGATCTGGCGGGAAACCTATGCCTCTGCGCTGGAACTCGGCCAGGCCCTGCTGGAAGATTTAAATCCTGAAACGGAAGCGGACTTTTCGCAGTTTATCCAGACCTTTCGCCAACATGATGAAAACCTGCTCAGGCGTCAGTATACTTTAGACAGCGAAGATGGCCTGCATAGTGACCAACATCGGCATCATCTGGCAGAGCTGGAATATTTGTTCAGTCAGGAGCCGCTACACACACTGCAACCAGATACACAGCAGCAACAGGACATCAACCGCTCAGGAATTGATGCGACAAGAGATGATCTGGCATAACTTGTGTTTTACAATAGTGTCACCATTAAAGCAGGGTTATGGAGAATTTTATGTCTGATTTACGCCAACGCTTTTTTATTGAAGATAGCCCTGTTCGTGGTGAAGTGGTGCATCTTGAAGAAGCTTTACAAACTATTTTAGCCCAGCGCGACTATGCGCCTGCCGTTAAAATCCTGTTGGGTGAGATGCTCAGTGCGACAGCACTGCTGGCGAGCACTTTAAAAATCAAAGGGCGGATCAGTCTGCAAATTCAGGCCTCTGGTACGTTTAAATGGGCCATGGCTGAATGTAACCATTTGGGTGAAGTGCGTGCGCTGGCAGATTATGAAGAAGATCCACATTTCCAGCAGGCGAACGACAGCAGTACGGTACTGAAAACCCTGATCAATCCGGTACTGTTTATTAATATTGAGCCTGAATTGGGTGAGCGTTATCAGGGGATTGTTCCTCTGGATCAGGAAAATCTGGCGGGCTGCCTGATGCAGTACTATGACCTGTCTGCCCAGATTCCGACCCGCATTGTCCTGGCCAGTGATCACCAGCGTGCAGGCGGCTTATTGATCCAGCTTCTCCCCCGCAATAGTGAAGAAGAACAGCGCCGTGTGGATGAAGACCTGTGGCCGCGTCTGACCATCTTGACCGAAACCTTAAAGCTGGAAGAGCTGATCAGTCTGGAAGCCAACGAAATTCTTTACCGTTTATATAATGAAGAAGAAGTTCGCCTGCCCGAAATAGAACAGCTGAAGTTTGGCTGTACCTGTTCTAAAGAACGTTGTGCAGTTGCTTTACAGCAGATTGGGGTCGAATCAGTACGTGAAACCCTGGAATTCCAGAATCCGATTGAAATGGACTGCCAGTTCTGTAACAGCCATTACACCTTTACTGCTGAAGAAGCATTAGGCCTGTTTGGCGAACACCTAAGTTAAATCAGTTTCAAAAAAAAAAGCATTCGTCAAGAATGCTTTTTTTTATTTATATTTCGATAACATCGTTGCAAATTTCCTCTTTTAAATAAAACCGACCTTTTGATTTGTTAATAATTAATTACCTTATAACAAACACCATTCACTTTATTTTAAATAAGCGAGACATCTATCACTGTTTATGGTGTTGATTTTGTTAATGATTGCAAATAAATTAGAGTAATAAATCTAATACGGATAATCATTAGTCAACAGGCAAGTTATGATGAAAAATTTAAATCGTTTAATAATGGGGTTCACCTTGGCAACAGCGGCAAGTTTAAGTATTGCAGCCGATGATCCATTACTGGGGAAATGGAAAACGATTGATGATCAATCTGGATATTCACGTGCAGATGTTGAAATCCGTAAAAAACCTGATGGCAGCTATGAAGGCATCATCGTCGAAACTCGCAGTTTGCCGGGTGCAGAAAAAATGGGGATCTGCCATAAGTGTCCAGGTCAGCTCAAGAACAAGCCTTTCCTAGGTTTGCCATTTATCTGGGATTTTAAAGCAGACCCAAAAAAGCCGCGTGAATACCATGATGGCAAGGTTTTAGATCCGATCAGCGGTAAAGTCTACAAGGGCAAGGCACGTTTAAGTGCCAACGGTAAACGTCTAACCTTACGCGGCTATGTCGGAGTTTCAGTTATTGGTCGTAGCGTAACTTGGGTAAAATACTAATTCTCTAAGCTTTTTAAAGCTCCTCTTGCAGGGGCTTTTTTATTGGTCATGTTTTGAAACAATAAGGTACAAATAATAACTGTTTCAATATTCAGAAAATCACAATAATGGTTGGAAGGCGGTTAATTTTTATTCAAAAATGATGATCAAGCTTCAGTCTCGGCTTCAATTGCTTTGGATGGTTCAATTACAGTTCAAAGTTGGCATCTGTTTCTTCTACCAAGTGACTAAGAAGGGATGCAGGAGCGCAGGTCACAGTACCCGCATAGAAACTCGACAGCTTGCTCTTAAACATATGAAGTCTGACCGTTTTAAAGGCAAAGCTCCAGAGGAGACCCTGTCGGGTTTCATCTTGTTTCATTTCCAAGCTTTGGCAGCTGCTATAGCATGCCATTGGGGGCAGAGCAGCGAGATTTGAGCCACTTAAGCTTATCTCACTCTTCAGCATCATTTCCTGTTGAAGCTCTCGCCTGGCTGTTTAAGGAGTAAACCTATGACTACAATTCAGTATCAAGAGAATTTCTCACACGGTTCTATCCCTTCTGAAATTATGGATGATCGCACCTTTGATTTGATTCATTTTTCTGAAGTCTGCGGCCAAAGTCCGGAATGGGTCATGCAGCTGATAGAACATGGCATTTTACCGGATCGCTCCACCACACAAACGAGCTTCTTTTTAGGTGAGGATATTTCGTGTGCACAACGTGCTTACCGTCTGCAGCGCGATTTTGACGCTTCTTTCAGTGCAGTGGCAATGATGCTGGACCTGATTGATGAGGTACAGGAATTGCGCCGTGAGATTAAACACTTACATTTTAAATAGGCCTTTTCTCATGCCCTGTTCCTATTCAAATTGCTGAATCAAGTCAGGGCATAGTATGTTTTTCTTTGATTTTGAGAGTTCCTGAATTTCTATGAAGACTAAAGACTGCAATAAAAAAATGAAATATATGTTTCCCGAATATCGCGATTTAATTGTGCAGCTTCGCGAAGAAAATCCACATTTCGCCCGCCTGTTTGAAGAGCATAATGAGCTGGACAAAAAGATTGTCCAACTTGAGCTCGATCCGGTGAATCATGTGAATAATGACATTGAAGTCATTAAACGTAAAAAGCTTAAACTCAAAGATGAAATTTACCGTCTCCTGAAAAATGCAGAAGCTGATCCTCTGGAGTAAGACTCATCCTTAAAATGTAGCGCTTCATCCGGTTTAGCTATTAAGCGCAATCGGCATTTTTAAAGATCGTCTGGCAGAGATACATTTTTCTATTTCAGGCGGCTAAACTTTTCCATCATTTTCATGGTCTTCACTGTGCCTTTGACGGTTCCGGTCAGGCTGTGTTTAATCGGCTCATAGCCGATAAACCAGAGTAAGTTCATTTGCTGATTCACCTGTTCCTGCGCCAGCATATCAATCACACTTTTTTCACCACGTCCCACCAGATGCCGGCGATAAAAATAATAAATGAGCAAGACGGTAGTGATCAGCATAATCCCCAGCATGATCCAGAAGCCTGTAGGCGACTTGAGTCCGGGAATATATTCAAAGTTCATGCCGTAAATACCGGTCAGCAAGGTCAACGGTGCAAAGATCGCCGTGATGATGGCCAGAATACGCATATTCTCATTGGTCTGGTTGGCAACTGCGGAAAAATGTAAGTCAATCGCCGTTTGTACTGCTCCACGCAAACGTGTGGTGTGTTTTTGAATTCTTTCGATATGGCTGGTCAAGTCATCCACCCGTATCAGCATGATTTCCTGCTTTTCATTGCGTTTTTTTCCTTTAAGATGCGGATAATTATCCACAATCTCATCGCGTAGTTCCTGCAGAATTTCAATTTGTTCTTCACATAAATTTTCTACCTGCTGGAAAGCCATATTTTCCTGTAACAGCTGATGCCATTTGGTAAAGCGGCGATGCCCCTGCAAGAGTTCCTGTTGCCAGAACTCTACCCGCTTGGTCAACGGAGTACGCAGATCCAGATAACCGTCCACCATGTTATTCAGCAAACGCAAGGTTAAATCTAGCGGAGTAGCCGGCAGTTTGCGTGGCTTATAATGCTCTTCAACTGGGCGGGCCAGCAGTGTGCTAATGCGCTGGATATAACTCTCGACTTCTTTATTGCCCTGTTCGCGTATGCTGACCAGCACCTGCGGTGTCATGATCAGGCTCACTGGAGTGGTGGCCAGACCAAACACCCGTTCGTGTTTTTCATGAATCTGGGATTCCAGCTTGATCTGATCCTGCGGACTGATCAGCTTACGGAAAATCAGCAGGTCATAATCTTCCAGCGTATCAAAAGTGCAAGGATGTTCCAGATTTAAAATATCACGCAGATGGTATTCATTGACCCAAAGCCCGGTTTTGGCATACAACTCCTGCTGCCATTGCTCGGCCCGGTTGACCACATCTTCACGGGTACAATCCAGCCAGATAAAAGCAGGCTCAAGCTCAGGATTTAGGTGATCATGCACATAAATATGCTGGCTAGTGGAATGATGATAGAAATAATACTCTTGCATATCTCAATTATTATTTTGCAGATTTTATTACATCATGCCATAAAAAAGCCCTGTGCAAACCCAAGTCATCACTCAGGTCATACACAAGGCTGATTTTTCAATTCACATCAGCTTACTGATGTGAATGTTTAAAGATTAAGCTTGTTCGATGTCTTTCATCGTCAATTTGATACGGCCACGGTTGTCAACATCGGCAACCTGTACTTTCACTTCCTGACCTTCTTTCAATACATCTGTCACGTTCGCAATACGTTCGTTCGAGATTTGAGAGATATGCAGCAAGCCATCTGTACCCGGAAGGATATTAACGAAAGCACCGAATTCAACGATACGAATTACTTTACCCGTGTAAATTGTACCCGGTTCAATTTCAGCAGTCAGTGCCTGGATCTTGGCAATAGCCGCTTGTGCAGCAGCTTTAGTTTCACCAAATACACGTACTGTCCCGTTATCTTCAATATCGATTGCAGCTTTGGTCTCCTCAGTGATCTGACGAATAGTTGCACCACCTTTACCAATCACGTCACGGATCTTGTCCGGGTTGATATTGATGACCTGGAAGGTCGGCGCATGCATCGAAATCTCTGGACGTGCACGTGAAATCACCTGATTCATTTCGTTCAAGATATGCATACGACCCGCATAAGCCTGGTTTAATGCAGACTCCATGATCTCTTCAGTAATCCCTTCGATCTTGATGTCCATTTGTAGCGCAGTAATACCATTTGCAGAACCTGCGACTTTAAAGTCCATATCACCCAGGTGATCTTCATCACCCAAGATGTCAGAAAGAACTGCGTAACGCTCGCCTTCTTTCACCAGACCCATTGCAATACCGGCAACTGGTGCTTTCAGTGGCACACCTGCATCCATCAGAGATAGAGAAGCACCACATACGGACGCCATTGAAGACGAACCGTTTGATTCGGTAATGTCAGATACAATGCGGATCACATACGGGAAGCGGTCAGCGGCAGGAAGAACGGCTTGAACACCACGACGCGCCAGACGGCCATGACCGATTTCACGACGTTTAGGACCAGATTCACGACCAGTTTCACCCACAGAGTATGCAGGGAAATTGTAGTGAAGCATGAAGTTATCAGTTTTCGTACCTGCAAGGGTATCCACCATCAACGCATCACGGGTATTACCCAGAGTTGTGGTTACCAGTGCCTGAGTTTCACCACGTGTGAACAATGCAGAACCGTGAGCACGGTCCAGTACACCCACTTGTACGTCGATTGCACGAACAGTTTTGGTATCACGTCCATCAATACGTGGCTTACCAGACAGGATGTTGTCACGTACGGTACGGTATTTAAGATCTTCAAATAATTCGTTGACTTCGTCAGCCAGACCGGTTTCGTCATTTTCTGGAACGAACTGAGCTAAGGCTTCTAGCTGAAGTGCATCAAGTGCCGCATAACGGTCCTGTTTGATTGCAATCGTATAAGCTTCAGAAATTTTCGCTTCGAATGCTTCTTTCAATTTGCCAAGAAGTTCTTCGTTTTTAACCGGAGCCACCCAAGTTGACTCAACTGCACCAGCAGCTGCAGCAAATTCTTTGATCGCCTGGATCGCAATCTGCATTTCGTCATGACCGAACAATACAGCACCCAGCATCTGGTCTTCTGAAAGTTCTTTCGCTTCAGATTCAACCATCAGTACTGCAGATTCTGTACCGGCAACCACAAGATCAAGATCAGACTCTTTGAGTTGTTCTAGGTTCGGGTTCAGAATATATTCGCCGTTGATCAAACCTACACGTGCGCCGCCGATTGGACCACGGAACGGTGTACCTGCGATAGACAATGCCGCAGATGTACCCAACATTGCAGCAATGTCAGCATCCATCGTTTTGTCAGAAGAAATAACAGTTGCGGTGACCTGAATTTCGTTGAAGTAACCTTCCGGGAACAACGGACGAATTGGACGGTCAATTAAACGTGAAATTAAAGTTTCAGCTTCAGACTGACGACCTTCACGCTTGCCATAACCACCCGGGATACGACCAGCAGCATATTGCTTTTCTTGGTAGTTAACAGTTAAAGGGAAGAAGTCTTGACCTACTTTTGCTTTAGGTTGTGCAACAACTGCTACAAGCACCTGTACACCACCCATGGTGATTACGACACTGTTTGCCTGACGGGCCACACGACCGGTTTCTAAAGTTACAGTGTGCTGACCGAATTGAAATTCTTTACGAACAATATTAAACATCGACATGTTTTATTTTTTCCTGATTTTATTCTAGTGGAGACCCCTAAGGTTTGGCATTCACAGTACAGAACCGAGTAAATGACAAAGCTTAGAAGCCGACCTCACCAGAAATAAACATGATTTTTAAACACAAAGAAGGAGCGAAACATTCGCCCCTTCCTCTAACCTGACATTTGCCAGGTCGAACTTTGTTTTCATCAATATGGCATTCAAAATGCAATAATCCGAAAATAAAGATTTAAATCGAATTAACGACGTAAACCTAAAGCAGCAATCAAAGCGCCGTAACGAGTAGTGTCTTTACCTTTAAGGTAGTCAAGAAGCTTACGACGTTGGTTAACCATACGGATCAGACCGCGACGGCTATGGTGGTCGTGTTTGTGCTCTTTGAAGTGACCTTGTAAGTCATTGATTTGAGCAGTCAAAAGAGCTACTTGAACTTCTGGGGAACCCGTGTCGTTTTCAGCGCGAGCAAATTTAGCGATGATCTCTGCGCGATCTGCGTTTGTTAAAGCCATTCGATTTCTCCGAGATGCTTATATATCTTGATAAAAATCAAAGTAATGAGAATTCAAGACCTTGACTGCCGTGCATCACTACAGCAAGTTGCATATTTTAAGGGAAATTCAGCCAGATTGCAAAAATAGATCCGGCTTTTATCAATAGATGCCAGACTATTTTTCTTTGTTTCTGTCATCTTTGCTTCAATTCAAGCAGTCATACCCTACAGTGATTTTTTATAAAGCCCAGAAGAAATGGCTTTACATGCCATAAACCTGATGAGGTCAAATACAAAAACGAGAATATTTAATATAAAAGTTTTTAAGCCGCGCATGCAGTGATAAACATCGATAAAAAAAAGCCCGAGTAAACTCGGGCTTTTTCGCGCTGTGGTCTCTTCTTTATCATATTATTTATTGTATTTTTTATTGCGTTTTAGGCTTATTATTATGTTAAAGATACATCCTGTAATTTAACAATCATCGTCCTGATGTGGTAGATTTTGCCATAATCGAGAATTAGAACTAGAGGTGTTTATCCTCTGTACGTGTAAGCCATTTCATACAATAAGTTACGCAAAACTTGCACAATGTTACACTAGTAACCTACTTAATTACCCGGCTTACGAAATTTTATTGAGTAATTTTCTGTACTTAAATAATTCATTAAAATCAAAATTCATTAAAAGCAGGCAATAAAAAAGCCCTGTAGTCTCTCCCAAAACTACAAGGCTTAGCGGCTGTAAGTTTCCTCATTCACTTACTTCACTGTAAGTTCGCTGTCGTTAGACATTCTTGTTGTTATTATGCGATTTATATTCAACTTTCCTTGTTGAACTCTTTGTGTGACCAATCTTCTCAAATCTTATGCAAAAGCTCTATGCGGCAATTTCCTGAATGCTTGTAAGCTTTTACCTACAAAGACTTCGTCTTTTTTGCCAACAAATTACTACAACATTCAATAATTTTTAAACTCAGACCACTGTGCCGTGTGGTTTTTACACAGAGGGCCTGTATAAAGGCCTCCTGATCAACCAGCAAGCTTACTATTTTTTTTGCCCGGGTAATCGCGGTATAAATCAGCTCCTTACTGAGCAGACTTTTGGCCTGCTGATCCAGCGCGACCGCAGTATGGGTAAATTCTGAACCTTGTGACTTGTGAATGGTCAGGGCAAATGCGGTTTCGATATTCTTGGGTAAACGCGTAGCAGGCACCCATTTTTCCAGACTGGGGAAATATACTTCAAACTGGGCCTGATCCTGCTGCTCTCGCCAGAAACAGATGCCGATATCGCCATTAGACAGGCCCAACTGGTAGTCATTATAGGTCATCATCACCGGACGGCCTTTATACCATTCCCCTTGCTTTAGCTGTGCTGAGGCCTGTAAAAAGCGCTGCTCCATCTGCTGATTAATCTTGTTTAGCCCGAAGTCTCCATGCCGGATAGCCGTTAAAATCCGGTAATCATCAAAGCAGCTGACGACCTGCTGGACATAGGCTTTAAAATTAGTGGATGAATCACCTAAGACAGCCTTGACATAGGCCTGATAGCCATACATCAGCTGCGCATAATACTGCTCCAACATTAATGGATCGGGTTTCGCTTCACGCTTTGGTAAATATTGCAATTGCAGCAGGTCAACAGGCACCTGCTCGGGTTGAATGGCCTGAAGCTCTCTTTCCTGGACAATGGCCTGCTCAAAGTGGCTGAGTACCATTGAAGGCGGGTGTGACTGCTGGATAAA
>NZ_SMTB01000052.1:0-19155 GCF_006864105.1 Acinetobacter sp. RF14B
GCTGCCGTGGCGTCTGGCTTGCCAAAGCTGCCAAGCTTTGATGCTTTCGGCGGGGTAGAAGAGAAGGCGCTGACGCGTTTACAGCAAGTATCTATTCCACAGTTGTCACTCAACAATTATATTCCGCAAGTGACGCAGTTCGACTTGGCTGACATTACTGAACTTGAAGCATGGCGTAATGAACTGAAAGGCAACTTTAAGAAAGAAGGTTTAAGCCTGACTATTATGGCATTCATCATCAAGGCAGTAGCACACCTGCTACAAGAAGAGCGCGAGTTTGCAGCTCACCTGTCAGATGATGGCAAATCGATATTGCTGCGTAACGAAATTCATATGGGGATTGCGGTCGCCACCCCTGAGGGCTTGACTGTACCTGTGCTGCGTCATCCGGAGCAGAAATCCATTAAGCAGATTGCAGTCGAGCTTGGTGAGCTGAGTCAGAAAGCCCGTGACATGAAGCTGTCTCCAAAAGACTTGCAAGGGGCAAACTTTACCATTACCAGTCTGGGCTCAATTGGAGGTACGGCATTCACACCATTAGTCAACTGGCCGCAGGTGGCTATTCTGGGGATTTCTCCAGCTACCATGCAGCCGGTCTGGAACGGAGAAGGTTTTGATCCACGCCTGATGTTACCGTTGTCATTATCCTATGATCACCGTGTGATTAATGGTGCAGATGCCGCCCGTTTTACCCATAAGCTGGCCAAATTGTTAAAAGATATTCGTACTCTATTACTCTAGAACATAGCTTAAAACACTAACCCTGCTTCGGCAGGGTTTTTAATTTGTAAAACAGCCAGTTCTTGCTTATAATCACAGCACTTCATTGGGGAGTAGCCGCCTTTGACGCAAGTTCAAAGGGTGATGGTCAACATATTTGTCCTAAAACGGGCATGGTCATCATAGCAAAACACCAAATCAGCTTTTCTAAGCTTCTTTTGTTGGCAAGACCTTTGATTTACCCTCTGCACATTTTGGCTGGCAGGAGCGGTAAGTCATCGGTAAAACATGCCAGCCAGAGAAAAATCACATGTACGAATTCCTGCTTTCGACTGTTATTGTTGCCTTGGCCGAAATGGGCGATAAGACCCAGCTGCTTGCACTACTTCTTGCTGCACGTTTTCGAAAACCCGCTCCCATCCTGCTTGCCATTTTATTGGCGACCCTCATTAATCACGGCCTGTCTGCTGTGCTGGGGCAATGGGTCACCACAATCATCGGACCTGAAATCCTGTTATGGATTGTTTCGATCGGCTTTATTGCGATGGCTGTCTGGATGCTTATTCCCGATGAGTTGGGAGATGAAAACGACAGTATCAATAAATGGCAAAAATTTGGCGTTTTTGGGGCAACTTTTGTTTTATTTTTTCTGGCAGAAATTGGAGATAAAACCCAGATTGCGACTGTTGCATTGGCAGCACGTTTCGATAGCGTTTTCTGGGTCATGCTAGGCACTACTTTAGGCATGATGCTGGCCAATGCACCGGCTGTCTTTATTGGAGACAAGCTGGCACATAAATTACCAATTGAATTGATTCATAAAATTGGCGCGGCGATTTTTCTGGTTATCGGGGTGGGCACACTGGTCCAGCATTATTTTTTCTAGGCCCAACAAAAATTGTATGAATCCTGAGCTGAAAACTCAGGATTTTTTATTGCCAAATTTATCTCAAAATATTGATAAATAAAGTGATCTGTCGAGTTTTTTTGATTGTAAGTTTAACTTATTCCTTATATGTTATACGAGTTAAGAAAAAGTAATTTTAAATTTTAAAATTGGGGATTATGAATGGCCTTCGAGCGCACCACATCGCAAGTCTTGTTTGATAATGGGATACATAAATGTATTAGTTTTACCAGTCTTGTTAAAGGCGAAGGTGTCCAGGCCAATCAATTTTTGATTTTGGACAATGAGCGCGCTGCCGTGCTGGATCCAGGCGGTGATTTAACTTATGTGCCGCTGACCATGGAGCTGAACAAATACACCCGTTTGACCAATCTGGATTATGTGATGGCTTCGCACCAGGACCCGGATATTATTACCTCCATGCCGCGCTGGCTGGTATATACCGATGCCAAAGTGGTGGCCTCTAAGCTTTGGGCGCGCTTTTTACCACATCTGAACTCGGCCTTTATGAGTGAGCGAATGAAAGGCAACTGGCTGGATCGTCTGGTAGAACTGCCAGATCATGGTCAGGTGATTACGCTTGGTCAGTCGAAGATCGTGGCTATTCCTGCACATTTCTTGCATTCGGTTGGAAATTTCCAGTTCTATGACCCGATCGCAAAAATTTTATTCTCGGGAGATATGGGGGCCTCGATGGTGGAGGATGCATCTCGGCCGCTGGAAAATTTCGCCGCGCATATTCCAAAGATGAAAGCTTTCCATCAGCGCTATATGTGTAATAACAAGATCATCCGTTTGTGGGTGAATATGGTGCGCAAGATGGATGTGGAAATGATCGTACCGCAGCATGGCACACCATTTGTTGGAAAAGAGCAGATCAAACAGTTCTTGGACTGGATTGAAACTCTGGAATGCGGCACGGACCTGATGGACGAGACTGTATTTACCTGTCCTGAATAGGGCAAGAAAATACAAAATTTTTCTTGAGTAGAAAAACAACATTTTTTATATTTTCTCTTCACAAAAAAAATTCATGACGAGAATTTATACGAAATGTTATCTCAAGTTCCAACACAGGATGCATGTCTGAGCTGCGGCGCATGTTGCGCTTATTTCCGGGTTTCTTTTTATTGGGCAGAGGGGATTCCGATGCCGGAGCACTACACAGAACCGGTGACCGCAGTATATTCCTGTATGGCTGGAACCAATCAGAATAATCCGCGCTGCATTGCCCTTGAAGGCACGGTGGGTGAGCAGGTCAGCTGTGGCATGTATGAGCTGCGCAGTTCTTCCTGCAGGGAAGTGCAAGTTGCTGATGCCCAGTGCAATAAGGCCCGTCTGGCACACCATATGATTCCCTTTATCCAGATTGGGGCAGATGAAGCGGAAAATGACGACAGTTTCGAGCGCGTTGGCTAATACAGCGGCCAACTGAAAAAGCAGGATTCAGGTCCTGCTGATTTTAAAATTCAAGCCAGTATGGAGGTGGTGAATAATAATTAACCCATTGATTAAACAATAAAATTGAATATTTTTGTCAGATAATTAAAAATAAGTACAGATTGAGACGAATAAATTTCGCAATTACAATGAAATTTAGGGCAAGATTTGTTTATAATAGCGCACGGAAATTACCAGTGAGACTGTTATGTTGACCATCGTTCAAGACGCGTTAACCTTCGATGATGTCCTATTACTCCCTGCCTACTCTACTGTACTCCCAAAAGATGTCTCTCTAAAGACACGCCTGACTCGCGGCATTAACCTGAATATTCCTCTTGTGTCTGCAGCTATGGATACGGTGACTGAGTCACGTATGGCCATTGCTATGGCGCAGAATGGTGGTATCGGTATTCTGCACAAGAATATGGATATTGCTGTACAAGCAGCCGAAGTACGCCGTGTGAAGAAATTCGAAGCAGGCATGGTGAAAGACCCGATTACAGTTACCCCTGAAACGACAGTACGTGAGCTGATTGCCCTGACTCAGGCGAATAACATCAGTGGTGTGCCTGTTGTTAAAAATGGCAAAGTGGTCGGGATCGTTACAGGTCGTGATACACGCTTTGAGACGAATCTTGAACAGCCTGTCAGCAATATTATGACGGGTCAGGATCGTCTGGTTACGGTTCGAGAAGGTGAGTCTAAAGAAAATATTCAGGCTTTACTACAACAGCATCGTATTGAAAAAGTCCTGGTGGTAAACGAGCAGCAGGAATTAAAAGGCCTGATTACCGTTACAGATTTCCGTAAAGCCGAGCTTTATCCGAATAGCTGTAAAGATGATCTGGGTCACTTACGTGTCGGTGCCGCAGTGGGTACGGGGATTGAAACACCAAGCCGTGTGGAAGCCCTGATTGAAGCTGGCGTTGATGTGATTGTAGTAGATACGGCGCATGGTCACTCTGCAGGTGTAATTGAGCGTGTACGCTGGGTGAAAGCCAACTATCCACAAGTTCAGGTCATTGGCGGTAACATCGCAACAGGTGATGCGGCACTTGCCCTTCTGGATGCGGGTGCGGATGCTGTGAAGGTCGGTATTGGCCCAGGTTCAATCTGTACTACACGTATCGTTGCGGGTATTGGTATGCCACAAATCTCTGCGATTGATTCTGTGGCGAGTGCCTTGAAAGATCAGATTCCATTGATTGCAGATGGCGGCATCCGTTTCTCTGGTGATATGGCCAAAGCGATTGGTGCGGGTGCAAGTACGATCATGGTCGGTTCATTGATGGCGGGTACTGAAGAAGCTCCTGGCGAAGTTGAATTCTTCCAGGGCCGTTATTACAAGGCATACCGTGGTATGGGCTCACTGGGTGCAATGGCGGGTGCAACAGGTTCTGCTGACCGTTATTTTCAGGATGCTAAAGCCGGGGCTGAGAAACTGGTACCAGAAGGCATTGAAGGCCGTGTACCTTATAAAGGCCCAATGGGCAATATCGTACATCAGATGATGGGCGGTCTGCGTTCTTCAATGGGTTATACCGGTTCAGAAACAATTGAAGACCTGCGTCAAAATGCGAAGTTTGTGAAAATTACGTCTGCCGGCATGTCTGAGTCGCATGTGCATGATGTGACAATTACCAAAGAAGCACCAAACTACCGTGTAGGTTAATTTTCCTGCAGGGTGGTTGCTAAAAAAGCCGTCATATTCATGACGGCTTTTTTGTTTTGGTGTACAGTGTTGCAGAATGAAAAAAGGATGATGTAAATCACCCGCTAAGATAAGAAGTGAGACAAAACATGAGTTATTTTGGTACCGATGGTATTCGCGGAAAATTTGGTGAATTGCCTATTACTCCTGAGTTCGCCCTGAAACTGGGCTTTGCGGCAGGGAAAGTATTAAAGCGCTACAGCCAAAAAAACAAACCATTGGTGGTCCTAGGTAAAGATACACGTTTGTCTGGTTATATTCTGGAGTCAGCACTACAAGCCGGTCTAAATGCTGCTGGGGTCTACGTACATTTGCTCGGACCTTTGCCAACCCCTGCCATTGCCCATCTGACTCGTGCCCTGCACGCAAGTTTGGGGATTGTGATTTCCGCATCGCATAATCCCTATTTTGATAACGGTATTAAATTCTTCTCGGGCGAGGGGAAAAAACTGCCCGATTGCCTACAGGATGAAATTAATCAGGAGCTTGAAAAAGAGCTGGCAATTGAAGATAACGCCAACCTGGGTAAAAGTGTACGGGTCAAAGATGCCAATGGCCGTTATATCGAATTCTGTAAATCGACTTTTCCTTACCATCTGCATCTGAATGAACTAAAGATAGTGGTAGATTGCGCCAATGGCGCGGCTTACAACGTTGGACCAGCAGTGTTCCGTGAGCTGGGTGCAAGTGTGATTGCGATCCACAACACGCCCACTGGTCTGAATATTAATGCAGATTGTGGTTCTACCCATCCTGAAAGCCTGCAAAAAGCAGTCGTGGATCATCAGGCTGATCTGGGCATTGCCTTTGATGGTGACGCTGACCGAGTCATACTGGTGGATCAGCAAGGCAACTTGATTGATGGTGACCATATTCTGTATATCCTGGCGACTCAGGCATCGAAAAAACCGGCCGGGATCGTGGGTACACTCATGAGCAATATGGCGCTGGAACTGGCTCTGGAAAAAGCCAATATTCCATTCTTGCGGGCCAAGGTCGGGGACCGTTATGTCCTGCAAGGTCTGGAAGAAAATGGCTGGTCTATTGGAGGCGAACCTTCAGGCCATATTCTGACTCTGGACAAGAGCACCACAGGCGATGCCATTATTGCTGCCTTGCAAGTTCTGACCGTCATGGTCGAGCAGAAAAAAGCCTTGCATGAACTGGTGGCTGATTTTCAACTGTTGCCAAATGTCCTGGTCAATGTGCGTTTACAGGCGATGTTCGACCCCTATGCGGTCCCTGAACTGGCCGCTGAATTTGCCAAAGCTGAAGAACAGCTGAAAGGCCGTGGACGCTTGCTGATTCGTAAATCCGGTACAGAACCTGTGATCCGGGTGATGGTCGAAGGCGAGAACCTGGAAGAAGTAAATACTTTGGCTCATTCGCTGGCAGATGCTGTACGTCAGCATGCAGCTTAACAAGGTGATGATATGACTGATGTGATCAAAGATCTCAGTGAACTGCGTCTGAATTATCAAAAAGGTGAATTGCACGAAGACCTCGTCAATCCAAATCCACATCTACAGTTTTTGCAATGGTTCAACCACGCTCTGGAAGCGCATTTGCATGAACCCTATGCGATGTCGCTTGCTACGGCAAGTGTACAGGGTCGTCCTCATGTGCGTACGGTGTTGCTACGTGGTGCAACTGAGGCTGGTTATGATTTCTATACCAATTATGACAGTCAAAAAGGCCTAGATCTGGCAGAAAATCCGTATGCCGAATTATTGTTTTACTGGCAGGAGCAGGAGCGTCAGGTTCGAATTTCTGGCCGTGTGTTGAAAATTCCCGAAGAAGAATCTACGGATTATTATCATAAACGTCCGCGTGATAGTCAGATCGCTGCGCACGTCAGTACGCCGCAAAGTGGCGCGATTGCCAACCGGGAAACATTACAGCAACGTTTCTGGGATCTGCACGATCAGCTGGCAAATCAGGAACAGCTGGATAAACCGGCATTTTGGGGCGGATATCGTGTGCAACCCGATTATTATGAGTTCTGGCAGGGCCGGCCCAACCGTTTGCATGACCGCCTCAGTTATACTCAAACCGAGGAAGGCTGGACTTTACAGCGTTTAATGCCTTGATCATGTCAAAACTTGAAATCAAACAACGTCCATTTCTGGCACGTCCTGAAAATTTTCAGGGCGTACCGTCTTTTCTGGCTAATATTCTGGCACGTCGGGGTGTAGCGTCTGAACAGGAGCTCGAACTAAAACTAAAGCACCTGCTGGCTCCGACCATGCAAGGCTTGCCTGAAGCGATCCAAATAATAGACCGGGCCATTGATACCGGGCAGAAGATTGTAATTGTTGGTGATTATGATGCCGATGGCGCAACCAGTACTGCTCTTATGGTGCTGGCGCTACGTGATATGGGCGCGGATGTGCATTATCTGGTGCCGGATCGTTTCAAGTATGGCTATGGTCTGACTCCGGCGATTGCAGATCTGGCCTTTGCCAAATTCACACCGGATTTACTGATTACCGTAGATAACGGCATTTCTAGCCATGCGGGAGTGAAGCAGGCCCAAGCGCATGGCATGCAGGTCATCATTACCGATCACCATTTAACGACCAAGCCGACGCCGCCTGCAGAAGCTGTGGTTAATCCCAACCAGTTGGGCTGTAATTTTCCGAGTAAGGCGCTGGCAGGGGTGGGGGTGGCATTTTATGTGCTGGCCAATCTTTCTACCCAGCGCAAGAAGTCAGGTAAATCTTCTACTGTTATTACCCATTATCTGGATCTGGTTGCGCTGGGCACCTATGCCGATGTGGCAAACTTAGACTATAACAACCGGATTTTAATTGATGCCGGCCTGAAGCGTATTCAACAGCAGCTGTGTCGCCCGGGAATCAGTGCCTTGCTCGAAATCTCTGGCCGCGATGCAGCAACTTTAAAAGCACAGGATCTGGGCTTTGTGCTGGGACCGCGGATTAATGCCGCAGGTCGTATGGAAACCATGGACATCGGAATAGAATGTCTTATCGCATCTGATTTCGCGAGGGCCTATCCTTTGGCGGAGCAGTTGAATCAGCTCAATCTGGAACGGCGTCAGGTAGAAGGCAAAATTAAGCAGGAAGCGCTGGTTGAGCTGGAAAAAATTCAGCTAGATGCAACCGAACTGCCTGCAGCCTTAATCATGTTTGAAGAACACTGGCATCAGGGCGTGATTGGAATTGTGGCAGGCCGTTTAAAAGAGCAGTTCCACAGGCCAAGTATCGTGTTTGCTGCCGATGATGACGGCATTCATATCAAGGGTTCAGCACGCTCGATTGAAGGTATTCATATCCGCGACATGATTGAACGGGTGGCTGAACAGTATCCGCATCTGGTCAGCCATTTCGGTGGTCATGCCGCTGCGGCAGGTCTGACGATTCAAAAGCAGCATTTTGCTGAATTTAAACAGGTCTTTGAACAGTTGATTGCCAGTCAGGATGAAAGCCTGTTTACGGCGATACTCTGGACAGATGGTGAGTTGGCATCGGCTGACTTCCATCTGCAAACGGTTGAACTGCTGGAGACGATTTCTCCTTGGGGACAAAAATTTCCACCACCAGTATTTGAAGGGGTCTTTAAGATCCTGGATTATCGCTGGCTCAAGGATATACATTTAAAACTGCGTGTGGCGTTGAACAATGGTCAGGTGGTCGATGCGATTGCCTTTAGTGCTGCTGATAAATACTGTTTTGATCCGATGCAAGATCAAGTGCGTTTGGTGTACGAACTGGATAAAAATATCTTTAATGGTAATATCAGTCTGCAAATGCGGATTCTGCACTTAGAGCAATAAAATTAAAAAACCGCTCCAATGAGCGGTTTTTTTGCTTTTAATCGCAGTGATTAGAAGCGGTATGCACCACGTACGCCAAAGATATTGCCTTCATCAGCAAAATCAATTGAACCTTCTAGACTAACTTGTTGAGTAAAGAATTTCTTCGCACGAATAGTAAATACATCACTATTTTCTAGGTCAGAATCAGAGAATCCTAGACCAACACTGAAAGTTTTGTCGAGGTATAAGTCCGCGCCTAGGTTATACGCATCTAGATCACCGAAGCTTGCGCCACCTTCAAAGTTCATATCGTATTGACCCACTTGTGTTACGTATTTTGCACGTAAAGTTGGATCGACATCATCGCCTGCATCATTGTCATAACCTGCCAAGCCAACCGCAACCAATAGACCAGGAACAGGTAAATAACCTAGTTCTGCTGAGTACAGAGTTGTATCATAATCACCAATTGGCGTATCAGTAGATGATTGACCAATGTTACCACTTACATAAAAATCTGAATTTGGAACAAAATATTCAACACCTACATTAAATGTAGTGACATCAAATAAATCGTAATCAATATAAGAAACTGCTGCATTGATATTGCTTGCACGATTTAAAAATGCTGCTTCATTAAGAGGCGAATTTTTAACTTGAACTGGATTGAAGTAGTAAGTCCCATCAATTGCAAAACCAGTAGAAGTATCTCCATTATCTGGATCAACAAGAGCAATAGTACCCCCCACTTCAGCTTGATAAGCGTGAGCGGTTCCTAGGCTAGCAATAAGTGCTGTAGCAAGAGTAAGTTTCTTAAGCATTTAGATTTCTCTCTTTGTTATAAAAATATGACTGTTTGATGAACAGTTGTAACGAATTGTACAGATAATAGATGCTCAGTCAATGTACCAAAAAGATCTAAATACGGTCTGGAAACGCAAAAAACCCATCCGAGGATGGGTTTTTTATAAAAACTGGATTAGGGTTTAGCTTAGAAGCGGTATTTCGCTGCTACACCAAATTTGTTGTAGTCATTATTTCCTGCTTCACCAAAGCCCACTCGACCTTCTAGGCTGACTTGCTGGCTAATGAACTTACGCGCATTGATACCAAATTCATTTTGATCCATTAGATCATTATTCTGATAATCAACACCCACGCTCATGGTTTTATCAATAAAGTAATCTGCTGCCAGATTGTATTCATCCAGATCACCAAAAGCTGCACCCGCTTCTAGATTAATATCTTTACCATTGCTAAGCGTAGTGACATATTTTGCACGTAATGTTGGATCTACGCCGTCATCATCATCATTGTCCCAGCCTTTTAGACCCGCGGCAATCAATAGGCCCGGTGCTGGTAGATAACCGACTTCTGCAGCATAAGTGGTTAAATCATTATCCAAATCATCGTTGTCTTGAAGATCATGTCCATTGATGTTACCGCTCAGGTAGAAGTCTGAATTCGGTACAAAATATTCTGCTCCTACGCCATAACGATGCGCTTCAGAATCACCCACTTCATCATATTGATATTGAGCGCTGACGTTACTGGCACGATCAAGGAAAGCCGCTTCGGCTAAGGGTGCATTACGTGTTTGGACCGGATTAAAGTAATAGGTACCATCAACACCGAAAGAGCCGCTTGAGCCACCATGATCAGGATCAATAAGTCCTGCTGATGCACCAATTTCTACCTGATAAGCATGAGCCGCTGTACCAGTGATTGCGAATACTGAAAGTAGTGCTGAAGTGATTGCTAGTTTTTTCATGCGGATACTCCCCTCTGAATTAGGGCTTAATTTAATAATCTTTTGTTACAACTTTCAGTCTAGAGCAATTCGAACAATCGTCAATCTTATGAAAGTTACCATAATGTGATTAATGTAATCTTGTGTAAGTATATTTTAATAAGTATTTGAATATAAAAAATAAAAATTAATTGTTTTGTTTTATTAAAATTGTGTGGATATTGTGGAAGGTATTAAAAATGCTGATTTTTTATCCAGTTTGGGGTGGGGCTTTGATATTGAAATTGAATCGGTTGAGGAGCAGATAAGCAGCTTTTTGACTCTATATTTTGCAAGACAGTGAGTTTTATTTTTGTGAAAAATAAACCAAATTTAACAGCAAGATCAATTCAGAATAAAACCTGTCCATCTTCAAGAGCTTGGGCGAAGAGCTGGCTCAATTGCCTAAAAAGAGTGTGATATAATAATAAACTAAAAATTTTATGCCTAATTTTGACTGAGAGTAATTCGCGTGGAAATTAATCCGTATCTAAACCAATTAAAAAATTTGAACGAACGTGGTCAAACACTACGGGGGTATCTTTGACTACGATCTGAAAAAAGAGCGTTTAGAAGAGGTCCTGCGTGAATTAGAAGACCCGGCGATCTGGAATGACCAGAATCGCGCTCAGGCCATGGCCAAAGAAAAAGGCGAACTTGAGAACGTCTTAAATGTACTGGATGATCTGGCCATCCAGCTTGAAGATGCTCAAGCCATGCTGGATCTTGCTGTTGAGGCCGATGAAGAAGCAATGCTTGAAGATGTACAGGCCGAGCTGGATGCTGCTGAAGAGGGGCTGGCCAAGCTTGAGTTCCGTCGGATGTTCAATAACCCGATGGATCCAAATCCGTGCTATGTCGAGATTCAGGCCGGTTCAGGCGGTACAGAAGCTCAGGACTGGGCGTCGATTTTGCTGCGTATGTACCTGCGCTGGATTGAACGTCATGGCTTTAAAGCAGAATTGATGGAAGAGTCTGACGGAGATGTGGCGGGAATTAAATCTGCCACCATTCGTGTGGAAGGCGAGTATGCCTATGGCTGGTTACGTACCGAGTCGGGTGTGCATCGTCTGGTACGTAAATCCCCATTTGACTCTGGTAATCGTCGTCATACTTCATTCTCTGCGGTATTTGTCTCTCCGGAAGTTGATGACAATATCGAAATTGATATTAATCCCTCAGATGTACGTACCGATACCTATCGTGCATCGGGTGCAGGTGGTCAGCATATTAACAAGACCGACTCTGCGGTACGTTTGACTCATATGCCAACCGGAATTGTAGTGGCGTGTCAGAACCAGCGTTCCCAACACGCCAACCGTGATCATGCCTGGAAACAGCTCCGTGCCAAACTTTATGAGCTGGAAATGAGCAAGCGTAATGAAGCTGCGCAGGCACTGGAAGATTCCAAGTCAGATATTGGCTGGGGCAGCCAGATCCGCTCTTATGTACTCGATGATTCGCGCATCAAGGATTTACGTACCGGTGTAGAAACCTCGAATACGGGGGCTGTACTGGATGGTGATCTGGACAAGTTTATCGAAGCGAGTCTGAAACAGGGTCTCTAAGATACGATTGAAAAGCGAGTGTAATCAGACTTTTACAGGCTATAACTATTATATCTATGTTCTTCGATATATAAATCGAAAAAATTCGATATAATGGGATAGATGCTGAATAAAGTTTGGTTGCGCCCCAGATAGTGATGTGCTTATGGATTTTGATCTAATTTTTAAAGCCCTGGCCAATCCGACCCGTCGGCAGATTCTGGAGTGGTTAAAATCACCCGAGCAATATCTGCCTGCGGAAGAGTGTGATTATTTTCAACGCGGGGTCTGTGCAGGCCAGATTGAGCGTTTAGGCCAGGTGTCACAGTCCACCATGTCCAATCATTTGTCCGTGCTGCAACAGGCAGGCCTGATTTCTGCAACCAAGCATGGGCAATGGTCGTATTTTTCGCGTAATGAAACTTTAATTCAGCAGTTTATCGAATATATACAACAACACCTCTAATCAAGCAGGTGGGAGTAACGATGGCTGAATTAAATTCTCCGATAACGCTGGGTGCGTTAACACTTAAGAACCGTGTTGTCATGGCGCCCCTTACCCGGAGTCGTGCAAGTGATGATCGTGTTCCAACGCCCATGATGGCAGAGTACTATGCACAGCGCGCCAGCGCAGGTCTGATTATTTCTGAAGCCACGGTGATTTCTGAAGAGGCCAATGGCTATTTAAATACACCCGGACTCTTTAATGATGCTCAGGTGGAAGGCTGGAAACGGGTTACTCAGGCAGTTCATGACAAAGGCGGTTTAATCATTGCCCAGCTTTGGCATGTCGGGCGTGTGTCTCATCCAGACTTATTAAATGGGGCAACACCAGTCTCTGCCAGTGCTATCCAGCAGGCAGGTCATGTCAGTTTGCTGCGCCCAAAACGTCCTTATGTACTGCCGCGTCCACTGGAAATTTCAGAAATTCATGCAATTACTGAACAATATCGGCAGGCAGCGATTCGTGCCAAAGCAGCCGGTTTTGATGGGGTAGAATTACATGCCGCGAATGGTTATTTGATTGACCAGTTTCTGCAAAGCAAGACCAACCAGCGTGAAGATGAATACGGCGGCTCAGTTGAAAACCGGGCACGCTTCCTGCTGGAAGTGATGGATGCGCTGATTGAGGTGTGGGGCGCAGATCGGGTAGGGGTACATCTGGCACCACGCGGTGATGAACACGATATGGGTGACGATGATCCACGTGAAACATTTGGCTATGTCATGGAGCAGCTGGGCCAGCGTCAGATTGCTTTCTTCTTTACCCGTGAATATCTGGCTGAAGACAGTATTTCGCAAGAGATGAAACAGCGCTCCAATGGGGTACCTTATATTGCCAATATGCGCCTAAACCGGGAAGATGCGGTGGAGCTGCTGGCTTCAGGCAAGGCAGATGCGGTTTCTTTTGGGAAAGCTTATATTGCCAATCCTGATCTATATGAGCGTCTGGTTCAGAATGCACCACTCAATGAGCTGAACTTTGAAAATATGATCGGTAGCCAGAGCGCTGAAGGTTATATTGACTATCCTGCTTTGACAGAAACAGCAATCTTCAGCACCACGGCATAATCTGGAAAATGAGTCACATTGATTAACATGTCGATGTGGCTCTGTTATATTTTGCCGATTAAATCTCTATTGGGAGGCAGTGTGGCTACTCCTTTTTGGTATAACGCAGCCTTATCTCTGGTTAAACCGCTTTATCGATCCCGTATTCGCAAACGTGCGACCAGTCCTGAGCAATTACAACAAGAACTGCTGGAACGTTTCGGTCCTTTTCAACCACCGAAAAATTTACAGACGATCTGGTTTCATGTGGTCTCTGTAGGGGAAACCAATGCAGCCCAGCCCCTAATCGAGCATTATTTGAAACTTGGCCACCCGATTCTGGTTACCAATACCACCAAGACCGGACAGGCGCGAGCCAAATCCTTATTTTTAAAAGCACCTTATCTGGAATTATTCCAAGCGGTGTATTTACCGGCAGACCAGAAACGCCTGATTCGCGAGTTTTATCAGCTGTATCAGCCTAAACTGCTGTTATTGATGGAAACGGAACTCTGGCCCAATTTGCTTGATCAGGCACCGAACTTTAAAGTGCCGTGTTTATTGCTGAATGCCCGATTATCTGAAAAGTCGGCTCAAGGCTATGCCAAAGTCCGGGGATTGACCCGGGGGATGTTAAGGCAGTTGAGCGGTCTGTTGGCTCAGGACATCGCCACCCAGCAGCGTTATATCGGCTTGGGTATGGCTGCCGAAAAAACCCGGGTTTTGGGGAATATCAAATTTGATATTTCTGCTCCCGCCGTCTTTCTTGATCAGGCGCAGCAGATGAATCGGGATTGGGCTTTGCAAGGGCGGAAGATCATGACACTGGCCAGCACCCATGCTCCGGAAGAGCAACAGCTGCTTGCAGCCTTAAAGCCTGCTTTGGGAGCCAATCCTCAACTGTTATGTATTGTGGTCCCGCGGCATCCGGAACGTTTTGATGAAGTATTTGAGGCGGCGCAATCGCTGGGTTTAACCACTCAGCGCCGTAGCTTGGGGCAACAGGTCGAGCTCGATACGCAGGTCTATCTGGCGGATTCGATGGGCGAAATGTGGCTTTGGTATGCCTTGAGTCAGGCCTGTTATGTGGGAGGTTCTCTGAATGAGCCCGGTGGTGGGCATAATATTCTGGAACCGGTTGCACTGAATGTAGCCACTATTTTAGGTCGGAATTATTTTAATTTTCAGACAATTGTGGATGAGTTTATACAGGCGGATGCAGTAAAAGTGGTGCAGGATGCCGAACAGGCAGCTCATGTGTTGATTGAATTGCTTGAAGATTCGAAAAAAGCTAAGGCTTTGAATATCCAGGCACAGAAAATACTGCAGCAGAATCAGGGTTCGCTTGAAAGACATATTCAGGTGGTTGATCAGTATCTTTAATTTAGCTTAATAAATAACAGATACTGGATTTAGCAAGATGGCAGGGATACAGGGAAGTATCATCAGCCTAATAAAAGTGTTTTGCCTACTTTTGCTGTCCAATCTATGGGGAAAGCCTACACGCCAATAAGTCGCTATAGCGCTTTATTTCAGGCAGTCCCAGAATAAGCCAGATTCGATTTAGCTGGATATTTACTTTTTAAAGTGACTAGCATACTTTGGTCGAGCTAAAAGTAACAAAAATCCTTTATTGCATTGATATTGCCTCCCTGCAGTACCGTGAAACAGGCGACCCCCATCATCTACTTGTGATATCTAATACTGATTTGCAGGATTTTTATCCCTTCCGTGATTTTACTTTTTAAAGCTCAGCTTTTATTTTGAATTAGATTTTTTATGAATATCGTCCTGCTTGATCCACGTCAAACCGAAACTGAACTATGGTCAATTCGCTCAAAACGGCAGTTGGAGCATTTGCGGCAACATCTTGATGTGCAGAGAGGCGATACGCTCAAAGTCGGAATACGGGAAGGGAAACGCTATTTAACTGAAATTGTCGAAATCTCTGAAACAGTGGTTCTGTTAAAGCCGCTTCAGGAAGAGGCGATTCCTGCAAAATTGCCAGTGACACTGATTGTGGCCTTGCCACGCCCCAAGGTTTTGCGCCGTCTGGTGATGGATGCAGTGACAATGGGGGTGGAAAAAATTATTTTATTACACAGTTACCGCGTTGATAAAAGCTATTGGCAAAGCCCTTTTTTACAGCAGCTGGATCATTATATTGAACTCGGGCTGGAGCAGGCCGGCGATACGGTTGCCCCAAAAATTGAGCTATATAAGCGCTTTAAGCCTTTTGTGGAGGATGTCTTGCCGGGCTTGATTGATATAGAGCGCCCGGCTTTGGTGGCTCATCCTTATGCAGATCAGCCGATGCCATTTGCCATTCAGCATCCCTGCACGGTTATCATTGGGCCGGAAGGGGGCTTTATCCCGTATGAGGTGGATTTGCTGATTAAAAATGGCTGCCAGGCGGTGAGCCTGGGCAACCGGATTCTGCGTACTGAAACGGCTATTCCCTATGTTTTAGGTCGGCTGTTTGGCACGAGCTGAGGCGTCGTCATTGCCTTCACCGCGATAGATTTTGACTTCCTGTACCGGATAAGGAATTGAAATATCCTGCTCGGCAAAGGCCTGAATGACCCGTTCCTGTACGGTACTGATTGAAGTTCCGGTTCCAGTTTCGGTCGTATCGACCCACCAGAGCGCTTTCAGGGTGATCGAGAAATCGGCCAGAGCAATGACATTGACGCTAAATCGAGGCTGGCTCAGGATGGTCGGATCTTTATCCAGAATCGCGTTAATAATATCTTTGGCCTTTTGAACATCATCTTCATAACCAATTCCGACCGAAAATTCACAGCGGCGCCGGGTATAGGCGGTATTGACGGTCACAGCACTGGTATACACCGTTGCATTGGGAATCACGATACGGCGGCCATCGGGCGAACGTAAAAAGGTCGCACGAATCTGAATATCTTCTACCGTCCCTTCCATCCCATTGACGATAATATCATCGCCAATCTTGAATGGCTCACCAAGTAGAATCAGTACACCCGAGAGCAGGTTCTGGAAAATATCCTTGAAGGCAAAACCGATGGCGACCGAGCCGACACCGAGTGCACTCAGCAGCTGCCCGGGGGTAAAGCCGGGAACCGCAATTACCAGCCCGATCAGTATCCCAAAGAAAATAATAAAGGTACTGCCCACCCGGTTCAGGACCAGAACCAGATTTTGTCGGGTATAAGAGCGGTTTTCCAAGGTTTTGCGGACGAAAAATTTGAAAACTTTCGACAACAGCCAGAAAATGACAATCACCACCAGCGCGATACAAAAATAAGGCACACGCTCCCAGAAACTCTCCATAATCTTGTCGATGGTCGCATAAGCATCATTATATTTGGCCGTATGCTCAATCACGGTCTGGGCCGTTTTTTCAGTTGCCTGATGTAACAGTTCTGTGGTGCCTTCCGTCACCTGATTTAAGGTATGTTGTTGCTCAGCCACAAAGATTCCATGTATTCATTTTGGGGTATTCTGCCTGATGTTCAGCTGAAAATTAATTATTGTCATGTTAAAAAATCAGAAATATATACAAATATCACTGAATCTGCTTTAAAAATATTCTGTGGTTTTTTGCATGACGTCTGCAGGAATCTGGCTGGCCTCTCCACTTCCGAGGTAGAAAAACAGGGCAATAACAGCAAACAGGCCAAGCAGCATAAAAATAATCATCAGCCAGGCTAAAATCTTTTCCCAGACCAGACTCAAGCGCTGCGGGCCATATTGGTTACTGCCTGTAGTGCCCGGACCCAGTAGCAGATAAAGCCCAAACAATATATTCACCCCAGGTAGCAAACATAATAAAGTCCACCAGCCACTGCCATTCAGGTCATGCAGACGGCGTATGGTGATGACCACAGCAAAATAAATATATAGCCCCAGCAACAGCAGCGCAAACAGATTGGAGAGGCGGTACAGGGAAAATGTGTTGAACGGATCTGTCGAGACAGACATAAAGTTCACAATATCCATACCTAAACCTAGCGCAAGACTGCTCAAGATAAAAATAAAATGAAGAAATGCGGACCAGGCAATAAAGCTGAGACGTCCAAATCGTCCCTGAACAGATAAGGGACGATCCGCTACGGATAAAGGAGGAGGGGAAGACGCTGACGATTTCATGGGCAAGATCCTGATCTGAATAAGATAAATCTGGAGATGAAGCGCTATTTTATTTCTTTTTTAAGCAGTAGGATGTAAATAGTGCTTTATTTTGAAGAACAGTTTCTTCACTCAGACTTGCATCACTGTAATTGGCATGATGATGATTGAATTTAAATAAGTATTCTACGACGAAAGCATGATTGTCGGATTTGAAATAAGCAGCTATTACTGACTTTATGCGCAAAAAATAATCAAGAATACAATACTATTAACCTCTCGTGATGAGATAGAGCAAAATCAAGGACGTGAATAATGAAAGAAATCTATCCAGTACCAGAAGAATTTAAAAAAACCGCGCGTACCACAGATACGCAGTATTTCGAACGTTATCAAAAATCCATTGAACATCCAGAAGAATTCTGGACCGAACAGGCAAAGCGCTTGGAGTGGATCAAACCGTTTAGCCAGGTAAAAAACACCAGTTTTGACCAAGATAATTTTAAAATTGAATGGTTTGCGGATGGCCAGCTGAATGTCAGTGCCAACTGTCTGGATCGCCATCTGAAAGAACATCCTTATAAACCGGCGATTATTTGGGAAGGCGATCATCCATCTCGCCACAAGATAATTTCCTTTGCCGAGCTGCATGATGAGACCTGCCGTTTTGCCAATGTACTGAAAAAAAATGGGATCCAAAAAGGTGACCGTGTGGTGCTATATATGCCAATGGTGTCTGAAGCTGCGATTGCCATGCTGGCCTGTGCCCGGATTGGTGCGGTGCATTGTGTGGTCTTTGGAGGCTTTTCACCGGATTCACTGGCCAGCCGGATTGAAGACTGTCAGGCCAAGATCGTGATTACTGCTGATTCGGGCATGCGGGGTGGTAAGCAAATCTTACTGAAAGCCAATGTGGATGCCGCCCTGGAAATGAGTGGCACTGAATCGGTACAGCATGTGATTGTGGTGCATCGTACCGGTAACCCGATTGAGCTGCAGCCCGGGCGTGATCTCTGGTATCACATGGAAATCATGGCGGTGAATGATATCTGCCCGCCAGAGCCGATGAATGCAGAAGATCCACTCTTTATTCTGTATACCTCCGGTTCAACCGGAAAGCCCAAAGGGGTCATGCATACCACGGGTGGCTATCTTACCTATGTGGATTGCAGCTTCCGTGAAGTTTTTGATATTAAACAGGATGATGTGTTCTGGTGTACGGCAGATGTAGGCTGGATTACCGGACATTCCTATGTGCTCTATGGCCCACTTTCTAACGGTACAACAACCGTCATGTTTGAAGGGGTGCCTCAGTATCCAAGCTGGGCGCGTACCGGACATATTGTCGACAAGCACAATGTGACCGTGCTTTATACGGCCCCGACTGCTATCCGCGCCATGATGCGTGAAGGAGATGCCTATGTGCGGGAAAGTGATCGAAGCAGTTTAAGACTTTTGGGAACGGTCGGTGAACCGATTAATCCGGAAGCCTGGAACTGGTATTATACCGTGGTGGGCGAAAGCCGCTGTCCGGTGGTTGATACCTGGTGGCAGACCGAAACAGGCGGGTTTATGATTACCCCATTGCCGGGCGCAACTGACCTG
>NZ_SMTB01000053.1:0-19064 GCF_006864105.1 Acinetobacter sp. RF14B
CATGAAATACGGTATTCTGATGTGACAAAACCTGAATCCTAGTCGTTAAAGTGTTTGTTTGCACTCATATTTTAACTGTTAGGACTCAGGTTTTTTTATTTAAAGCAAACTATGGGACAGCAGTGACAAACTCCCCCGCTTTTAAATCTAAATTGATATGTTCCAATACTTTTGTGTGGGCAAAAGATTTTTGAATATCTACAGCTTCGAGTACCACTTTCGCATTGGCAGTTGGATAGTTTTTTAAAGTTGACAGTAAATGTCCTGCTGACAACTTTTCCCCTGTTGAAGGCAGAGAGTTTTGTAAATAAGTTGGAATTTGCATACTGTACCTAATTCTAATTTCATTTATTTAAATGACATTTCTTCAATTTCAGTAGAAGCACTATTGTCTTTTTCCTATCTCACCCGGAATCCTGATGCAGGAATTGCCGAGAAGAATCGCTACCGGAGAAATGGATAATTCATCTAATTTCTAATTTACTTCTCGAACTGTGCTGACCATTTTTTTAAAATTGTGTCGCGCTGCGCTGCCGCCCAGTAAAAATCATTTTTCACCAGTTTTTCTGGCAGATCTTTGGGGAAATCGGTATTGCTACTTTGGACATGTTGATGGGCAACCATGGAAAAATTTTGCGCATACGCCTGATTCGCGGCCTGACTGACAGTCCAATCAATAAATTTCTGTGCGCTACTCAATTTCTTGGTGCCTTTTACAATTGCAGAGGCTTCCATGTCCCAACCCAAACCTTCTTTGGGATAAATCACCTCTAACGGCGCACCACGGGATTTGAGTTTAAAGCCCGGATAACCGAATGAAATGCCAATCACGGTTTCACCTTGTGCCGCCATTTTGCAAGGCTTGGAACCAGAGTGAACATATTGAGAAATATTTTTGTCCAATGCCTGCATATAAGACCAGGCTTGCTTTTCACCAAAAATCTGCATCCATGCCGTGACATCCAAATAACCTGTACCACTCGAGGCCGGGTTTGGCATCACGATCATATTTTTATAAATCGGTTTACTGAGATCTTGCCAGGTTTGCGGCATTGGGAGATTTTTCTTCTTTAACTCGACTCGATTAACACATACCGCCGATTCCCAGGCCGTCATGCCTGTCCAGGTCGGAATTTCTTTTTGACTATAAAACTCAGGCTTTAACTGTTCAACATTTTGCGGCCGATAAGGCTGTAGCATCTGCTGTTTTTCCATCACCAATAAACTGGTCAAGGCCAGGCCCATCACTACATCTGCTTGCGGATTTTTTTGTTCGGCCAGCAGTTTTGCAGTAATGACACCGGTAGAATCACGGACCCATTTTACTTTTAATTCAGGATGCGCTTTGCGTAGTTCCCATTGATAACGTTTGAGCTGATCGGCTTCTACGGCGGTATAAACCGTAATTTGTTCAGCATCTGGTGAAACTGAACTGGTGGTACATCCTGATATCAAATAAGCCGTACCAAGGCTCAGGACACATAAACCAATCTTTTTTTTACACTGTTTTAAATACTGACTCATCTGCCATTCCTAGTGAATGCGGCTTCTTGATAATCAGTATTTCAGCAAATATTTATGACAGTTTAATTAATCTGGTTTAAACCAGATTGGTTTTTTTGTTTTAATTAAGGCCAGGTTATCAATAGTAACTAGATCATTGTTGAAATAAATTTCGCTTTTCAACCCGCTCTAAGTTGAAGCTTCAAAATGTAAATCCAGTACATCATGGAGCCAATATTCCTGATCGACATCAGTAATGATGCCGTTTTGATCACGATTGGTTCGACAAATATATAATCCCATGCTTCCTACATTGACATGTAGGGCCTTAGCCTGTTGTTCAGCAAAAGCAGTTGGATAAAGATGGATATGTGCTCGCGTAAGCTGTCGCTGATATTTTTCAGCCATTAGTACAGTGATTGAGTTTTCCAAGTTCTGTGCTAAAAACTCTGGAAAGAGTGTTGCGTTTACTCGAATATGTTCAACCACAGCAGGACGGCCATTAATTGTGCGTCGACGCCAAATTGAATAGATTTGATCTCCAACATTCAGATTTAAATGTTTTGCATCCCATTGAGTTGCAGATACCAGCTCTGCTGAAATAAGCTCTGTGGCGGGAACACTTCCTTGCTCTTGTACATATTGATTAAAGCTTTTGGTAGATTGCGGCAGATAGGCAATGCGAGGGGCACGCACAAACCAGCCGCGACGGTCTAAACGATAAATTAAACCATCCATTTCAAGCGCTAAAAGTGCTTCTCTGACCGCAACACGTGTTGTTGAAAACTGCTCCGATAATAAGCGCTCAGAGGCTAATTTTGTATTACTGCTTAATTGGCCCGACTCAATTTCATGGGCAATTGCATCTCTTATCGCTATATATTTAGGAATACGCTGGGAAGTTGTAGCCAAATCAGACATAAAGGTAAATTTAAAAAAAACTTAAACTACTATACTAAATTTTTAATTTCAAAGTGATGAAAATCAATAATAACTCGTATTCTGCTTAGGCCACTCATTCCATTAATTAAAGAGTTGACTTTGATTCAGCATGCATAAAAAAACAGGCTTCTGAATAGAAAGTTCTCTTTTATATAGATGGTTATGCTTATTAAATTTTTTCTATTGAGCAGGTGGTATTCTCAAATGCAGATCGCGGTGTTTTAAAAATCCCCCATACTTATAGAGGCCTTCGAATTTCTAAAAGTCATCAATTATGCAAAAAAACATAGGAAATCAAACAAGGGGGCTGAAGGGATAAACTACTCGGTAAGCTCTTAATGAGTATCAGCCACTTTTTCAGGTTCATTTATTTTCCACAATTCAGGTAAATAAAGAAATTGAGATGATGCCCTTCATGTAAAATCTCCAAGACAGCCTTCAAATATCCAAGGTCCACAGTCATTTCTTTAGCTTTCGCACGAGCAATACAAATCATCATATTTTATCGTGATGCTTTTTCATCCTCATCAAGCTAGTAGTCAAAGTGTTCAGCTTGCAAAATCGCAGTTTCACAAGTACCACAGATTGGTGCTGTCATTGATACGTGTCATTAGCTTCATTATTAACGTGATGAATATATGCTTTGGGCACAGTTTGCCTCAAGCTCACCTAAATAAGCAGCCGCCAATCTTCCATTTATGTATCCAACAAAGTATACAACTAAAATCACGCCCAAAAAAAAGACCCTTGATGATCAAGGGTCTTTTAGATATTTGGCGGAAGCGGTGAGATTCGAACTCACGGAGGACTCACACCCTCGTCGGTTTTCAAGACCGGTGCATTAAACCGCTCTGCCACGCTTCCATGGCCGCTATCATACGAATCTTTCAGCCAGCTGACAAGTGAAAAGTACAATGAATGCAATCAACTGCATATAGTTTCATCAACTCTTACAATTTAGCTGCCAATTCAGCACCCTCACGGATTGCACGTTTAGCATCCAGCTCAGCCGCAAGCTTGGCCCCACCAATAATATGATAATTGGCCAGCGTATGTTGACCTTCGGCTGGCATTAATGCTTTGACCGATTCTTGACCTGCACAGACCACCACACTATCTACACGCAGTAACTGGTCATGACCACCAACTTCAATCCATAAGCCTTCATCCGTGACTGCTTTATACTGCACTCCCCGCAGCATGCGTACACCGTGTTTCTTTAATTGTGCACGGTGTACCCAGCCGGAAGTTTTACCCAGACCTGCGCCAAGAGCAGTGGTTTTACGTTGTAGCAAATAAATTTCCCGGACTGGCGGTTCTACTTCAGCAGGCTGCATTCCGCCTTCGCTGATATAGTTTGGATTCGGATCAACTCCCCATTCACGCTTCCAGTCTTCTAGCGGTTGTGGCTGAGGCTGATGCGGTGGTTTTAACAAAAATTCTGAAACATCAAAACCGATCCCACCTGCCCCAATCACCGCAACCCGATCACCTACCGGTGCACCACGTAAAACTTCTGCACAGCACTTGTGGCGCCTCACTACCCGGAATTTTCAACTCACGCGGAATCACCCCTGTGGCAATAATGACTTCATCAAAGCCTTCGCGTTCCAGCTGTTCTTGATTGACCCGGGTATTCAGACGAACATCCACCCCATTTTTTTCCAGCTGCACCTTGAAATAGCGGATCGTTTCATGGAACTCTTCTTTGCCTGGTATGACTTTGGCTAGGTTAAACTGCCCGCCAACTTCATCACTTGCTTCAAATAAAGTCACCTCATGGCCGCGACTGGCAGCAACGCTCGCTGCCGACATGCCGGCCACACCTCCACCAACGACAGCGATACTTTTCGGTTTTTTAGTTTTTACATATACCAGTTCAGTTTCGTAGGCGGCGCGCGGATTGACCAGACAGGTTGCCCGTTTATTTTTAAAAGTATGATCCAGACAGGCCTGGTTGCAGGCAATACATGTGTTAATTTCATCGACCCGATTGGTTGCCGTTTTATTGACCCAGAAAGCATCTGCCAATAATGGTCGTGCCATTTGAATCATATCGGCCTGACCAGAGGCCAAAATCGCTTCTGCTGTATCAGGCATGTTAATCCGGTTCGATGCAATTACCGGGACGGTGACATGCTTTTTAACTTCTGCGGTGTAATCAACAAAAGCTGCTCGCGGCACAGAAGTTACAATGGTAGGAATACGTGCCTCATGCCAGCCAATCCCGGTATTTAGCAAGGTAATACCGGTTTTTTCCAGGGCCTGAGCCACCGTAATCACTTCCTGCATGGTGTTACCGTCATGCACCAGGTCCAGCAAGGACAAGCGGAAGCAGATAATAAATTTCTCACCCACTTCTGCACGGATGGCTTTAACAATTTCTAATGCAAAACGCATGCGGTTTTCAATTGCCCCCCCCCAGCGGTCAGTACGCTGATTCACATGCCAGCTAAGAAACTGGTTTAGTAAATAGCCTTCAGAACCCATAATTTCGACCCCGTCATAGCCCGCTTTTTTGGCCAGGCTGGCAGTTTTGGCATAGTCCTGAATAGTTTCCAGAATCTGTTTTTCAGACATCTGGCGAGGTTTAAAAGGTGAAATCGGTGACTTGATCGGGCTGGCTGAAACCACAAAAGGCTGATAGCCATAACGGCCCGCATGCAGAATCTGTAAAAGAATTTTGGCGCCATGTTTATGGACGGCATGCGTGACCAGACGGTGTGGAGCAATATCTCCCAGCGTATTCATAGTTCCGCCAGCAGGCAGTAACCAGCCCTGACGGTTAGGTGAAATCCCGCCAGTAATTAATAGCCCCACGCCACCTTTGGCGCGCTCACCAAAATAGGCAGCCAGTTTCGGATAATTATAAAAACGGTCTTCCAGCCCTGTATGCATTGAACCCATTACCACCCGATTTTTAATCGTCGTGAACCCCAAATGTAATGGTTTTAAAATATTTGCATAACGCGTATTGGTCATAAGATCTTCCTGTTTTTATTTAGCCCAAGCCTATTCCTCTTACTTTAACTGATTTCACACGGCTTTTTATGACTATCAGGTCTGCTTTCTCAGGCATAAATCCCAATCTGTGTCGTCATGCTGCATCTGGTTTTTTCAATTACTGTTGCCATTGCCGTGCGCTTGCTTTCCACAAGGCAATCACGCCTAAAACTGTACCGACTGGAAAACTGAGCAGCATCAGAATGGCCATGATTCTGGACAGTGTCCGACCACCGCGATTGCCCTGTTTGACCTTAAGCGATGCCTGAATATTCAAGTAAATCATCAACGCCAGCAATAACAGGATAAATCCTAAGCTCATAACTGAAATTGTCGACTGCTGATATTCCAGATAGCTGAATACAATCGTAGTAAACACCAGCAGACCGGCATAAATACCATGGATCAAGGCCAAGGTTTCATTTTTGGGTTTAGGATTCAGGTTAGGTAAAGGGGGAATACGTGTCGTCATTTTGGGTGCCTCAGCGAATCACTTTTTATCTATTGATGATGAATATAGCGAATATTGCTGATATTCAGCAGTATTTTCAAAAAAACAAGCGCATTTGAAGTGATTTCAGACTATTGATTTCAAATTTTAAACCGAGTTTTCCTTTTCTAAAGCACACCTAAATAAAATAATGATACAATTGATACAATATATGTTTTTTTCAGGCCACCACTTCTGGCGTGCCTATTTCATATCATTAGGATGAACAATGTCTGATAATGCAACTATCTTGCAGAATGTCCCAGTAGGTAAAAAAGTTGGTATTGCCTTTTCTGGTGGTCTAGATACTTCTGCAGCTCTTTTGTGGATGAAACAAAAAGGCGCTGAGCCTTATGCTTACACAGCAAACCTGGGTCAGCCTGATGAAGACGATTACGATGCAATTCCCCAAAAAGCTGAAGCTTATGGCGCTGTAAAAGCACGTTTGATCGACTGCCGTCTACAACTTGCATTAGAAGGTATTGCAGCCATTCAATGTGGTGCATTCCATATTTCTACAGGTGGCGTTCCTTATTTTAATACCACGCCACTTGGCCGTGCAGTAACAGGTACGATGCTTGTAACTGCTATGAAAGAAGATGATGTAAACATCTGGGGTGATGGTTCAACCTATAAAGGAAACGACATCGAACGTTTCTACCGCTATGGTCTGTTGACCAACCCGGCACTCAAGATCTACAAACCTTGGTTAGACCAGACGTTTATTGACGAACTAGGTGGCCGTGCAGAAATGTCACAGTTCCTGATCGACAATGGCTTTGACTACAAAATGTCAAAAGAAAAAGCTTACTCAACTGACTCAAATATGTTGGGTGCAACTCACGAAGCCAAAGATCTTGAATATCTGGACGCTGGTATTAAAATCGTTGAGCCAATCATGGGGGTAGCTTTCTGGAAAGAAGATGTTGAGGTTACGCCTGAAGAAGTATCGATTACTTTTGAAGAAGGTTTCCCGGTTGCCATCAACGGTCAACGTATCGAAGATCCGGTGGAGTTCATTCTTGAGGCGAACCGTATCGGTGGCCGTCATGGTCTAGGTATGTCAGACCAGATCGAAAACCGTATCATCGAAGCGAAATCTCGTGGTATCTACGAAGCTCCGGGTATGGCGCTGCTTCACATCGCTTATGAACGTCTGGTAACAGGTATCCATAACGAAGATACGATTGAACAATACCGTATCAACGGTTTACGTTTAGGCCGTCTACTTTACCAAGGGCGCTGGTTCGATTCTCAAGCCTTAATGCTGCGTGAAACTGCACAGCGTTGGGTCGCAAAAGCCGTCACAGGTACTGTAACGCTTGAGCTACGCCGTGGTAATGACTACACCATTATGAACACTGAATCTCCAAACCTGACTTATGAAGCTGAGCGTTTGACCATGGAGAAAGCTGATTCAATGTTCTCTCCTATGGATCGTATCGGTCAATTGACCATGCGTAACCTGGACATTACTGACACTCGTGCAAAATTAGGCATCTATACAGATTCTGGTTTGTTATCTGTAGGTACAGGTTCTGCTGTTCCTCAACTTAAAGACAAAAACTAAGTCCTTGGGCTGAACTCCTTTAAGTTGTAAAACCGCTTTTGATGAGCAATGCCAGTCAGTTAAACATTGACTGGCATTTTTTATGCTTTATCAGCGGCCTAGAAAGACAATTAATAATTTCTAAAGCAATTCAGCATTTAAAATCGCCCTTGATCAGTTTCCTGATTTTTTAAAGTAACTTTCATCTACTGGACAAATTTAATTCTAATATTTTGCTGCAAGCTTGCCTTCTTTGCTTTTGAAAGCGCAGATAGGATTAAATATATACAGTCAGCAAGAAAAGCTTTCCATTTGTCTCTCGCATTGCTGCCTTAAACACCTACCCTTTTCGCCCTCATACATTGCGACAAATATTCAATTTAAAATCAGTGATTTATCTTTAGAAACACGATTGAGTAGCGTTTATTTTAAGAATTCACCATACCTGCATTTACTGAGCGAATCGACTGATAATAAATCTGGTTACGTCCCAACTGCTTGGCCCGATACAGGGCCTGATCGGCAATCTGCAATAAACTGTCCTTATCAAGATTTTCTTCACTACGATAGACCGTGATGCCTAAGCTGATCGTAATCTGATCAGAGATATGAGATTTTTCATGAGGAATTCGCAGTCGATCAATCGCTTTAAAAATGTTGGAAGCCACTGCATAGGCCCCGTGTGCATCAGTTTCCGGCAGCAGCACCACAAACTCTTCACCGCCATAACGCGCGACAAAGTCCATGTGCCGAATCGCATTTTTAATGGTTAAGGCAATACTGGAAATAACATCATCACCTTTTTGGTGCCCATAATAATCATTATAATTTTTAAAAAAATCCACGTCGATAAACAGGATGGCTAAGGCACTTTCATTACACTGTGCCTGCCTGAAAAAAACATCCAGGGTTTCATCCAGAGTTCGACGATTAGAAATTTTTGTCAGCTCGTCCTGCTGACTTAGATGCAACAGCTCGGTGGTGTGAATACGCTGGATTTTTTCACTGATTTTGGCACGCCTACTGTATAAAAAGATCATTCTTTCGCGTGCAAAAATCATATGACTAATTACATAACCCAGCAAACAACTTCCCACCAAAATCCGGCCAAATACCAGCGGATTAAACACCACCGCCATGCTGAGCAGCAGCAGGATCGTAGTGAGCGCTGCCATTAAGCCGGTGATCAGCATCTGCACAGGTTTAATCCCGGTCAAGATATAGCCCAGAATATAAATGATCGTCATGATCGCCATTGACTGATGTTGTAAGCTCTCGGCCTGCATAGACATGTTGATATAAGAAATAGACACCAGCAACCAGAACACCAATATCATTGAGGCTTGCGAAAAAAAGCGTTTCAGTTTAGGAAGTGATGCGACCAGATAGAAGAGTACCAGAGAGATTGCACCATTTAGCAAGCCTAACAGGCAGAGTATGAAATCATGCAAGAAATACTGGGGATCAGCAATCCAGTAATCGGTGGGAATCATGATCAGCAAAAAAATGAAATAGCTCAACACGCCTCCCCAGACGTATTTTTCTACATGCTTGCGTGCACGTTCCAAATGTTTGCTGCAAAACTCCTGCTCCAGACTTTTCGGAAATATTGAGCCGATACGCTGACTTTGGCTTGCAATAAGCTGTTCTATTTTTTCTTTGTCGTTCTGCAATTTTGCAAGATTGTACTTGTAGTCCATTGCCAAGTATTTATGTAATTTTTTTATTAATTACAAAATAACATACTTTTATAAATTAATTTATAGCGCTCATTTATTTTATATCCCTTTCTCGTTACCATTTTTGCTATAGATGGATTATCATTTGTTTTATTTCTCCGATTGAATTCACCTTGGATACGATTACGATTCTCCAGCCAGACGACTGGCATGCTCATCTGCGTGATGGTTTAGCACTACAACGCACCGTTCCTGATTTAGCCAAACAGTTTTCCCGTGCGATCTGTATGCCGAATCTTGTTCCCCCGGTTAAAACGGTGGAAGAAGCCCTCAGCTACCGTGAACGCATTATGGCGCACGTACCGGAAGGCTGTGATTTTGATCCCCGTATGGTGCTGTATTTCACTGACAATACTTTGCCAAGCGAAGTCCAAAAGATTAAAAACTCTGCCCATGTCAATGCCATCAAGCTCTACCCTGCTGGTGCCACCACCAACTCGGATAGCGGCGTGAGCGACATCAGCAAAGTCTATGCCGTCATTGAACAGCTGGAAGAGCACCAGGTGCCCTTACTTCTACATGGTGAAGTCACCCAGCATCATGTGGATATTTTTGACCGTGAAAAACGTTTTCTGGACGAAGTTCTGGCACCTTTGCTAAGACAGTTTCCGAAACTGAAACTGGTCCTTGAGCATATCACCACCAGTGAAGCGGCGAACTTTGTACTGGAACAGGATCGCAATGTAGCGGCCACCATTACTCCACAGCATCTGTTGTTTAACCGCAATGATATGCTGGTCGGGGGGGTGAAACCGCACTTCTACTGTTTGCCAATTTTAAAACGTCAAACCCATCAGCAGACTCTGCTTGAAGTGGCCACTAGTGGTAACCCTAAATTCTTCCTGGGTACGGACAGCGCGCCGCACTCCAAGAATGCCAAAGAAAATGCTTGTGGCTGTGCGGGTTGCTATAGCGCACCGACGGCAATCGAGCTGTATGCCCAAGCCTTTGATCAGGTCGGGAAGATTGAACGTCTGGAAGGCTTTGCCAGCCACTTTGGAGCAGATTTCTACGGTCTGCCACGCAATACCAATACGATTACACTGGTCAAACAAGACCAGGTGATTCCTGAAAGTCTAGACTACTTGGATGGTGAACAGATTATTCCGCTTTATGCCGGGAAGACCATCCAATGGAGAAAAATGTGACAATTGAAACTCTTCCAGTCATTGGTCAGCGTTTCCGTGGATTTTTACCTGTTGTTGTCGATGTTGAAACAGCAGGTTTTAATGCACAGACTGATGCCCTGTTAGAAATCGCAGCCATTCCGATTGTATATAATGAAGATGGCCAGTTTATGCCAGGTGAAGCTTTTCATGCCCATATCAATCCTTTTGAAGGTGCCAACCTAGATCGCCGCTCTCTGGAGTTTATTGGAATTGATCCCTCCAATCCCATGCGGATCGCCATGGCTGAAGATGAAAAAACTGCATTAAAGCGTATTTTCAAATCAGTCAATGAGGTACGTCGTCAGCAAAACTGCACCCATGCAGTTTTGGTCGGACACAATGCGCATTTCGACTTAGGCTTTGTACAGGCCGCGATTGCCCGTACCGGAACCAAAAACCAGAACCCGTTTCACAGTTTTTCTGTCTTTGATACTGTGACCTTAAGCGCAGTGATGTTCGGTCAGACCGTCCTGGCAAAATCCTGTATTCAGGCTGGAATTGAGTTTGATGGCAAAGAAGCCCATTCTGCATTATACGATACGCAAAAGACGGCTGAACTGTTTTGCTATATTTTAAACAAACTCGCACCTCACCTGCTTGACACTTGGGTGGCGGATCAATAAGATACCGCCATCTTCTAAACGTCCCTATCGTCTAGAGGCCTAGGACATCGCCCTTTCACGGCGGTAACCGGGGTTCGAATCCCCGTAGGGACGCCATCTTCTGTTTTCGAAATCATTGTTGCACTTTATCTGAAAAGCCCAGCTGTACTCGTACCTGCTTAACTGCCTTTTTGAGTCTGCTTCAGCTATAATTCATCCAGTTCCCTATTTTATATTGTCGTCATGTTAAAAAAGATCTTACTGGTTCTGATGATTCTGGCTCCTTCGGCTTTGTACCTGTACATGGTCTCCGGTGATGATACTGCAACAACCCAGTCAGAGCCGGCTCCTTCTTCCGCTAAACCGGCAGAATCACCACGCTATTCGACTCCAGACCACTAAAATGAGTGGTCTTTTACCTATTTCTTAAATAAAAGCAATTAATTTATAAAAAATTCCAATTTATGTGAAATTTCATTCAATTAAAACTAGAATAGTCTTTTTCAAGTACATTTCCCAATTCATTTATGCAACCTGCTTCTCCTCCTTCACAGCAGTCCCCTGTTGATGAGGGACATACCCCTTCTTTAAAACGTGCCATGGGCACCCGTCATCTGATTATGCTTTCCCTTGGGGGGGCCATTGGCACCGGCCTGTTCATGGGCTCAGGTGAAGTCATCTCTCAGGCAGGTCCTTTAGGGGCAGTGCTGGCTTATATTGTCGGGGGCCTGATTGCCTATATGGTCATGCTGTGCCTGGGTGAGCTGGCTGTACATTTGCCAGTATCCGGTTCATTCGGTGCTTTTGCTACAAATTATATTGGTCCGGGTACAGGCTATATGGTGTCCTGGATGTACTGGCTGGGCTGGTCTGCAACTCTCGGGACTGAATTTACCGCTGCTGCCATTCTTATGCAGGAATGGTTCCCTCAGACGTCTATCTGGTTATGGACGCTGATCTTTGCTGCTGGCGTACTGATCTCCAACCTCAGCTCAACCCGTACTTTTGCAGAGTCTGAATTCTGGCTGTCGCTGGTGAAAGTGGCCACCGTCCTGATCTTCATTATTCTGGGTTTTGGCTGTATCTTTGGTTTTATTCCTTTTCAAGGCTATGAATCTGCCCCCCTCTTCGGCAATCTGACCCAACATGGCTGGCTACCCAATGGCTTGATTCCACTGTTTACTACCCTACTCATCGTGAACTTCGCCTTTAACGGCACAGAAATGATCGGGATTGCTGCAGGTGAAACAGAAAATCCTGAGAAAAATGTGCCAAAGGCCATTCATGCAGCGGTCTGGCGCCTGATCATTTTCTTTGTCGGCACCATTATCGTCATCAGTTCTTTACTGACTTACACTGACGCTGGTTTGCAGGTGGGCGGAGATGGTGGCTTGAGTAGCAGTCCTTTCGTCTCGGTATTTACCCAGATGGGGATTCCATATGCTGAGGACTTTATCCGCTTTGTGATCATTACCGCACTGTTATCTACAGCCAACTCTGGCCTTTATGCCGCTTCGCGCATGATGTGGGCGCTGTCTTCACAAAATCAGCTGCCGCGGGTATTTGCCAAGGTCAGCAAGTCCGGCGTGCCTTATATTGCGGTTTGGGTGACCATGATTGGCGGCTTACCTGGCTTATTGTCTGAACAGTTCGAAGCCGATGTCATCTTTAAAAACCTGCTCGGTGTAGCGGCCTTTACCATGGTAATCGTATGGATGAGTATCTGCTGGAGCCAGTTTAATTTCCGTCGTCAGTGGCTTAAACAGGGCCGCAGTGTATCGGAGCTTAAATTCCGTACCCCGTGGTTCCCGCTGGTACCGATTCTCGGCTTTATTGCCTGTACTGCGACCGGCCTGAGTATGGCAGCAGATCCAGAAATGCTGTCGGGCTTTATCGGCTGTCTGTTATTTATGGCTGCCTGCTATGCCAGCTATTACTGGCTATATCATCCAAAATCTTAGGTTCTACACTAAAAATTCCTAGCGTTGCTGCAATAAGCCCAATTTTTATTGGGTTTATGCGAGGGCCTGTTGACCCTTCATGGATGTTTGCGACCACGCAATCCATTTATGAAATATCAACAGACCCTCTATTTAGAGTTAAAAATCACCTGAACTCTCCTATTCCAATAAAATAATTTTATGTTTTGCTTAATGTTTAAACTATTAAATAAGTTTTCATAAAAAGCCTTTTGACAAATTTAAGCTGAGTCCTTAATATACGCATCACCTCGCAACGTCCCTATCGTCTAGAGGCCTAGGACATCGCCCTTTCACGGCGGTAACCGGGGTTCGAATCCCCGTAGGGACGCCATCTATTGATCACATCTGATCAAGCCTTAGACACAATCCATATTAATACATTGCAGATTTGTAGTTTTTCACTACAATAACCCGCTTTACTTCTCTGGTTTTTTTGACTCCTATGCATTCATCTCCGAATGATGCTACGCATCAGGGCAATTCTGCGCCTTTAAAACGCGCTATGAGTACTCGACATCTGGTCATGATTTCGCTTGGCGGCGCCATTGGAACAGGCCTGTTTTTAGGTTCGGGTGAAGTCATTGCACAAACGGGGCCAATAGGTGCCATTCTTGCTTATTTCCTCGGCGGGATCATCGCTTATATGGTGATGCTCTGTCTGGGTGAGCTTGCAGTTCATATGCCTGATTCAGGTTCTTTTGGCGCCTATGCCAAACGCTATATTGGACCAGGAACAGGCTATACCATTACCTGGCTCTACTGGCTGACCTGGTCGGTGACCCTGGGAACTGAATTTACCGCTGCCGCCTTGCTGATGCAGGAATGGCTTCCGGACAGTTCCATGTGGATGTGGACGCTGGTCTTTGGCGCGCTGGTCTTCACGCTGAATATGATTTCGACCCGCTGGTTTGCCGAATCCGAATTCTGGCTGGCGCTGGTAAAAGTCGTCACCGTCATTGCCTTTATCCTGCTCGGTTTATTGGCCATTTTCGGGGTTCTGGATTATCAAGGCCAAGAAACAGCACCGCTGTTCAGTAACCTGACCGCCCAAGGCTGGTTCCCTGAGGGACTGTTCCCGATTTTCACCACCATGCTGATTGTGAACTTTGCTTTCTCGGGCACCGAACTGATTGGGGTCGCAGCAGGTGAAACCAAAGACCCGGCCAAGAACGTGCCAAAAGCCATCAATACCGCAATTTTCCGCCTGCTGATTTTCTTTGTGGGTACGATTGTGGTGGTAACTTCACTTCTGCCCCATCAAGAAGCAGGACTGGCCGTTGAAGGCGTGAGTAACAGTCCGTTTGTAACCGTATTCCAGCATATCGGTATTCCCTATGCAGAAGATATTATTCGCTTTGTTATTATCACCGCACTATTGTCGGCAGCCAACTCTGGCCTATTTGCCGCGTCGCGCATGATGTGGTCACTGTCCTATAGCAAACAGTTGCCCGCTGTCTTTTCACGCGTGAATGCCAAAGGAATTCCTTATATCGCAGTCATTGTGACAATGATTGGCGCAATGCCGGGCCTATTGTCAGAACAGTTTGCACCGGAAACTATTTTTACCAACTTGTTGGGTATCGCAGCATTTACCATGGTCGTGGTCTGGATGAGTATCTGCTTGAGCCAGTTCAATTTCCGCCGCCAATGGTATAAGGATGGTCATAGTGTCAAAGAACTGGGCTTTGCAGCTCCACTGTTCCCGATTGTACCGATTTTAGGCTTCCTGTTCTGCCTGATCACCTGTATCAGCATGGTCTTTGATCCGAGCATGCGCATCAGTTTCTTTGGCTGTCTGCTGTTTATTGCAGTGTGTTATGCCAGCTACTATGCCTTCTATCACAAAAAAGTGTAGGGCTTAAAGCCAACAAAAGAGCAGCTTTCGCTGCTCTTTTTTTATCTATACTGTAAATAGATATATGGAGCCACTCGAATGAGGCACCGATGAAAATTATTTATATTCATGGAATAAACAAACAGCAGTTTACATCTGCCTCATTACGTCAACATTGGCTACATATTTTTAAAAAAGGTCTTCGGAAAAACCATCAACTGGCCTGCTTTTCTCATTTAAAACGCCATATCCGCATCGCTTTTTATGGCGACTTACTGTTAAAGCATCATCTGCACAATGTTCTCAATGCCAGCACTCTTATGCCTCAGGACTGGCCACACTTCCCGTTTCATCATCCCATCAACATTCCGCCAGAGCATTCCCTCCCTCCGCATAAAGTTGAGACTTGTGAAATTCCAGAGTTAAATGTAGAAGATGCTGTGGGTTTTAACCAGAAATTAAAATTTATTACTACTTTAAGTAAAAATACAGCCTTACGTGATTTTGTTGTATTGCTAAATTATTTTCCCGGCTTACATGGCACTCTGATCAAGAAATTTCTGATTGAAATCTATCTTTATCTGGCCAATCCTGATTTTATGCAGCAAGTTCACCAGCGTATTGCCCAGCAACTTTATGGTCAGCAGCCCTGTATTGTAATTGCCCATTCGCTGGGCAGTGTCATTGCCTATAATTATCTGGTTCATCATCCAGAACTGAATGTCCAGCGCTTTATTACGCTCGGATCGCCGTTGGCTTTTAGGGTAATACAGACTCATCTGCCTCAGCCCGTGGTCCGGCCTGCTGCCATTTGTGGTGACTGGATCAACTTTTATTCACATGATGATTTTTTGACAACGTTTCCCCTGACAGAAGCCCCTTTTTTATTTGAACCTGCCATTATTAATCATGAAATACGCACCTCCCCCCGAACATCCGCATGATATTGATGGTTATATCCAGCATCCAGACGTGGTAGCAGCCATCCTGCACATGCTTAAAAAATCATCTTAAATTCTGTATTTTTCAAGTATTTCCACCATATTGTTTTAAAATTATGCGCTCAGCAGAAAAAACAGGAAAAATTCTGGAAAAGCGTTTGACACCTCCTAATTTTCACCCTACTATACGCCCACCTCTGAAACGTCCCTATCGTCTAGAGGCCTAGGACATCGCCCTTTCACGGCGGTAACCGGGGTTCGAATCCCCGTAGGGACGCCAATTTTCAGAAGTATTATTTTATCAAGTCCCTATCGTCTAGAGGCCTAGGACATCGCCCTTTCACGGCGGCAACCGGGGTTCGAATCCCCGTAGGGACGCCATACTTTAAATCAAAAGGTATGGTAGATTAAAATATTACTTCTCATTTGTCCCTATCGTCTAGAGGCCTAGGACATCGCCCTTTCACGGCGGTAACCGGGGTTCGAATCCCCGTAGGGACGCCATATTCGAGAACACTTTTTTTAAAAGAAAGATCTCACAAAAAAGCCCAAGCATGATGACTTGGGCTTTTTTTTATTACCTACACATTCAATTCCATTTTTTTATCTTTTGATCAATTTCATGGGATTGCAGTTTTCTTTTTGATAAACAATTCATTCAAAAATTTCATTCTTTTACATTTATCTTCATCTCGTTATCGATTCATTTTCATTTACAGCAATCACACTATAAATATGAACAAAAAATCAACACCGAGCATATCAGCATGCCGTTAAGGTAGAAAGCATACTATATCTGCAAGGATCAGATTATGTTCGTCAGTACCAAGTCAAGTTCGTCTGAATCATCTATTAAAAACCATAACCATCAATTTAAAAATTTTAAAGATTGGGTCAACTTCTTTCAGGATCAACAGATTTCAACGGCGGTCAAGACCGAACAGGCGGAGCACTATTTAAGCGATTTAATCCAGCAAGTTGATGTGGTGGGCATGGAATGGCTGGATCAGCCAGCTTATGTAGAACAGCATTTTCTGGAACAGCACCATCAAACTTGTGCGCTTTTCCAGTCATATCTAGAACGGCGCAAACAGCAGCAAGGACGGGAATATTTTCCCACTGTGGCTCACGCCTTTGAGTTTTTAGCCAAAGTGGCTCCGGTGAAACTGGTAGATGGTTCGTGGTTGTATTCAAGTGTACAAAACTGGAATCGTCCGGAAAATAAAGACCTGATTTATATCTATCTGGAAGAACTCGGCATGGGGCATACTTGCGCCAATCATGTCACCATGTATCAGGAGCTGCTCAACCATTATGAGTTAAACAGTTATGCCGAGCAGCTGGATGTCAGCTATTATGAACAGGCGGCAGTACAACTGGCGCTGGCCTATGCTCCTCCAGAATATCTGCCCTTAGTGATTGGATTTAATCTTGGCTATGAACAATTGCCTTTACATCTCTTAATCACCAATTACGAGCTGGCTGAACTGGCTATCGACCCGCATTATTTCAATGTGCATATCACCATTGATAATGCGCACAATGGTCATGCCCACAAATCGTTACAAGCTTATTTAGATCATTATGCTCTCGCGGAAGATCCTGCACAGTATCTGGACCTGATCAAAAAAGGTTATGTACTGAATGATATTGGTAAAAGTTCTACCGAGATCATCACGCAACTAAATCCTGAGCAACTGGCCTTGAAAGTATTCCAAAATAAGGCTCTGATCGGACAATATATCCATAACCAGAAGTGCCAGTTTAGCGGTAAAACCATCAATGAATGGCTCTCTGACCCGGCGCAGATTGCTGACTTCCTCAAAGTCATGGTTGAAAAAGGCTGGATTGTAAAAGATGCAGCAGTAGAACAGAGCCGTTTCTGGAAAATCATTGATGATCCGGACGGGAAAATGTTTGGCGTATTTAATGCCACTGAAAAGCAGATTATTAAAGACTGGATTCAGGGAGCGACATTGGCTGCCCGCCTGTCTACAGGTAGCAAATCTCAGCTAAATCATCAGACGGAATCAGTATTAAACCGTATCGATCAGCAACAGATTCATCAACTGAAAAACCGTTTGAATCGCTGTGCCGCTGCCGAGCAGAAGATTGATTTATTGATTCCTTATGTGGCGCCACATATGCACCATCAGGAAGTCGGTTTATGGGCTACACGTCAGCTTTCCCAGCTACTCTTCCCCTTCCAGACTCAGGCCATGACCTATTCCTAAACAAGTCACTGATAAAAGACAGGGCATTTAAAATGCCCTGTCTTTTTTGCTTCAATTTATAGATATCAAGCTGATTTACGTGAATTGATCTGACCTTTAATCACGGCTTTTACATTACCTTTTAAATAATTCAGAAAAACTTTTAGAGGTGATAGTTTTGGATTCGGCTGATTGCCTTTGGCAATTTCCTTAAACTGTGCGGCATACCAGATAATTTCCATAATGGCCATTTTATCAACCATTGGAATACCGGTTCTAATTTTCTCCACGGCATATCGCACATCCTCCCCGGCAACCAGACGATCACCCAGATCAGGCTCAACCGCAAATGGGCGGGCAATACCCACAAATTCACATGCACCACTTTCCAAGGCAGCATTCATACCCGCTGCAGTACGGAAGCCACCCGTCACCATCAGATGGCAATTTACTTCCTGACGAATCTTCTCGGCAAAGTCGAGGAAATAGGCCTCTCGTGCCACGGTTGAAGCTTTACGTTTTTCCGCTTTTACTCCTGCCATGGCCGGTGCTTCATAAGTCCCGCCAGATACCTCGATCATATCAATACCTGCGGCATCCATGGCTTTAAAGACATAGATCACATCTTCTTCAGTAATACCACCACGCTGGAAATCCGCGGAGTTCAGCTTGACTGAGATAATGAAGTTTTCCGAGGTTGCTGCACGCACCGCCTGATAAGTCTCAAGCAGAAAACGGCTGCGGTTTTCAATACTGCCACCCCACTGGTCCTGACGCTTATTCGTCAGCGGTGATAAAAACTGGCTGATCAGATAACCATGTGCGCCATGTAATTGCACACCTTCAAACCCGGCCTTTTCACAGATGGCTGCTGAAGTCGCAAAGCGCTGAATAATATCTAGAATCTCATCTTCACCTAGTTCACGCGGTGTCCCAAAACTCACTGCCAGCGCCGGGCTAAAAGGCACAGCTGAAGGTGCAACCGTTTCTTTATTTAATCCTTTAGGACACTGACGTCCCGGATGAGACAACTGAACCAGCTGCACCATACCATGACGCTTGCCCACTTCAGCCCACGCCTGGAGCTGCGCCAGATC
>NZ_SMTB01000054.1:0-18856 GCF_006864105.1 Acinetobacter sp. RF14B
CAATTTTCTGACAAATTCTCTCAAATAAACTTCGAGTAATTTAAACCAATCAATCAATGATAATATTTCGATCAATCAACCAGTAAAAATCCACACAAGTTGTTCTTCATAATCTCTTAATGATCTTTCTAATACCTCGTCAGTATTAGATGCTGGACTTCGACAATCCTAAACAACTCAACGCTTCGCGCTTCGTTCGTTCCGGCTATCTCGTCGGTATGGGGTGCATTCTAGAGGATTTCTAAAGCTTTGCAAGCCCCTATTCAATATATTTTTCACGTATGTTTCTTTTTTCTACGAAAACGGGGTGAAAATTGGTTTTTTATCTAAATTTTAAGCATTTTCTTACCTATAAACCTACTAATACAAGCTTTGTTTTTATTTTCACCCTATTTACTTAGAGCTAATTACGATCAAAAATCCTCGCCCTCCGGCTTTTTATCCGGAATCTCACCCTTGAGTGAGCAGTTTTCCAGCATCACTTCAAAAATAAATTTATTTATTTGAAAAATAAGCTTTCTATTCACTTTAAAAATAGTCTGCCTCTTGAATTTCCTGATGAGGCTTTATATTCAGAGCTTTTTTCTGTGATGTGCTAGAAGAAATCTGTTTAACCCTTAAATATTCTTCCTCGTATGGATTTTATTTTTACAACCTAATTATTATGACTCTTTTCATTCAGCTAAATGAGTGAAACTTTCTCTACCTATACTGTCTTCCCCCAGATCCATAAATCCTGCCTTAATACGCTTTATGCTCTCCTAGTTAAAACTGTTATAAAGAAGCGATAAAAAAAACAGCTGTATTTCTTTAAAATAGAGTCAATATCGTTTTAAAAGCAGGACAACTGCTCTTTAATACAAATTTACGTAAAGAAAAATTTTAAGCTCTCGAACATATTTTTCATCAAAAAAACCTTTTCAGCAGGATATGCACTCTTGGTTTTTTGGGAGACTTAAAAATATACTGCTTTTCTGAGTTTTCCAGTTGAAAGCTATTTTTGGTATTTTGACCCATTCAATCAGCCAGTCAATTAACGACTGTCGATTTCAAGACACGCTAACCCTATATAAGCTCAGAAATGAGATTTAAGAAAATAAAAAAGGAAGAGATCTCTCCCAAAACCTCTCCCTTGAATTGAATCTTTACCCGATCCAGTATGTCATTGTTATTGTTATTCGCTAATTGCTTAAAAAGAACCCTATACAAGAGGCTTTCCAAGTTATGGGGTGATTTATGTCCCATTACCCTCTAGATGCGCTGTAAACCAATTCTCTAGACGAATAAATCTTATACACAAAAATATTCAAACGCAAGCAGTTTGGAAAAATTTAATTATTGTTTTTATAAGGTTTTTTTGAATTTGCTTATTTGAATTTTAGATATAGCGGACAACAAAAAAGCAGACCGAAGCCTGCTTTTATTTTCAATCACTTATAAATTAAATCAGTCCGTAAAAATCACTTTGGCAATCGCTTTTTTGCTGGCCTGAACAATTAAAGTCACATTTTCTTTTACTGAATACGACGCATCCACCTCTTTCCAGTCGACTTTAACTGCACCACGTGCCACCGCATCTTTGGCTTGAGCCGCATTTTTTACCAGACCCGCTGCACGCAGTATGGAAGCAATAAAGATTTCTCCCCCAAATTCAGAACGAGAAACAGTAATTTCAGGGGTACCTTCAGGCAGCTCACCTTCCGTAATCAAGTTGCCCGCACCTTTATGGGCATTGGCAGCAGCTTCCGCCCCGTGGAAACGCTCTACCAGCTCAAGTGCCAGAATTTTCTTCACTTCTTGCGGATTACGGCCTTCAGCCACTTCTTTTAACAGCTGCTGAATCTCTTCAATCGTTTTAAAGCTCAGTAGATCGAAATAACGTTCGATCAGCGCATCCGGCATGGACAGCACTTTTTGATACATGGCACCTGGTGCATCAAATACACCAATATAGTTGCCCAGAGATTTAGACATTTTATTGACACCGTCCAAACCCTCAAGGATAGGGACTGTAATACATACCTGTGGCTCTTGATTATAACGACCTTGTAAAGTACGTCCCATCAACAGGTTAAAGGTTTGATCCGTCCCGCCCATTTCCACATCAGCTTCAAGCGCAATCGAGTCATAACCTTGTACCAGCGGATACAAAAACTCATGAATGGCGATTGGCTGGTGGCTATTATAACGCTTGGTAAAGTCATCACGTTCCAGCATACGTGCCACAGTTTGCTGTGAAGCCAGTTGAATCAGGTCTGCCGCAGTTCTTTGCTCAAACCACTCAGAGTTAAACACCACCTTGGTTTTGTTTGGATCAAGGATCTTAAACACTTGTTCCTGATAGGTTTTTGCGTTTTCTAATACTTGCTCACGTGACAACGGCGGACGTGTTGCACTTTTTCCACTTGGGTCGCCAATCATCGCGGTATAGTCACCAATCAGGAAAAACACCTCATGCCCCAGGTCCTGAAACACTTTTAATTTATTGATCAGAACCGTATGCCCCAAATGCAGGTCGGGCGCAGTCGGGTCAAAACCCGCTTTAATTTTTAAAGGACGATTCTGCTTTAATTTCTTAAGCAGATCTTCTTCAGAAATAATTTCATGGGTGCCTCGCTGAATGAGAGCAAGTTGTTCTTCAGCCGGTAGGAAATTTGACATCACAAAATCCAAATACATCAGTTATTCAATTTGTACGATATACTATCACTTTTTCAGCATATTGCAGGCTTAAGAATAACCATGACAGCGATCTATATTGGGGTAATGACCGGCACAAGCATGGATGGTGTCGATATTGTTGCTGCTTCTTTTGATCCTCTTCAGCTTCATGCCACCCTTACTTTAGCATTTGATCCCGACCTGCGGGATGAGCTGATGGCCCTGACTTTACCGGATGACAACGAAATTGACCGGATGGGCAAAGCAGATGTGGCGTTAGCCCAGATGATTGGTCATGGCATTAACACCCTGATTGGAAAAAATAATTTGGACAAAGCCCGGATTAAGGCAATTGGTTCGCATGGTCAGACCATTCGCCATCGCCCCGAGCATGGTTTTACCCTGCAAATTGGCGATCCAAATATTATTACTGAAATTACCCAGATTCCGGTGATTTCTGATTTTCGTCGTCGCGATCTGGCCGCAGGCGGTCAGGGTGCTCCCCTGGTTCCAGCCTTTCACCAGGATCTTTTTCAGCATGACACCATTCACCGGGTGATTTTAAATCTGGGCGGGATTGCCAATGTCAGTATGCTGCCTGCCGGACAACCCGAGAAAGTATATGGCTTTGATACCGGCCCCGCCAATATCCTGATGGATGCCTGGTGCCAGCGTTATACCGGCCAACCTTATGATGAAAATGGTAACTGGGCTGCTTATGGCACCCCGATCCGTAGCCTGCTTGACCGTTTACAGTCACATAACTATTTTTCTAAAGAACCGCCCAAAAGCACCGGACGTGAAGACTTTAATCTGGAATGGCTGGATGAGCAGATTCTGGACTGGCGCAGTGACCTGGACTACGACGAGCTGGAAGATACACCGGAAAATATTCAGGCCACGCTAATGAAATTGACCACACGTGCAATTAAAAAAGCGATTTACCGTTCGGGACTGGAGACTGGTGAAGTCTATGTCTGTGGTGGCGGTGCCTATAACTCACACCTGCTGGAACAGTTACGCTGGCGCTTGCGCAAACATGAATGGAGTGTACAAACCACGGCTGATTTAGGCCTCAGTCCGACCTGGGTAGAAGCCACAGCGTTTGCCTGGCTGGCCATGCGTTTTATAAAACAACTGAGTGGAAATTTACCTGCTGTTACCGGAGCCACGGGGTATCGTGTACTGGGTACAATTACATCCACCTAAATTTATAAGGATTAACAGTCCCTTCTCCCTTTAGGAGAAGGTGAGGATGAGGGAAAGTTTTATAAACCCCTCTCCCTGAGAAGCATGCTTCGCAAGTCTCCTGCAAGGAGAGGGAAACCCAACCACAAATGAAGATCTGGCTTAACGCATCATCAGCTTGGCATTTTCATTGCGGAAGGCACGTAAAATCTGCTGGCCAGCTCGTCCTGTCGGATTGAGCCCCAAACGGATTTGCTCCTGACGAATAGCCTGTCGGGTTTTATCGCCAATTAACCCATCGACTGTACCAATATCATGACCACGATTTAACAGGAATTGCTGAATTTCACGGCGCTCCATACGTGAAGTGCCCGGATCATCTGTTGGCCAGGCAGTCAGCAGACCACCTTTGCCCTGCAAACGATCAGATAAATGTGCAATAGCCAGTGCATAGCTTTCGGCCGCGTTATAACTATAAATCGCATCAAAATTCTTAAATACTAAGAATACCGGACCATTTGGACCTGCCGGTGCTAACAGGCCAGCCTGTGAAGCCTCCGATAGATTGCCCTGCACTAAAGCTGTACCATCGGCACGTACAAGGCCACGGTTTACCCAACTGCCAAGTGATTTTTTATTACGCCGGCCTTCACCAGAGATTGACATGTTTTGCGGAATTTTCACCTCAAAACCCCATGGCTGACCAGTCTGCCAGCCCCGCTTGCTTAAAAAGTTGGCGGTTGAGGCCAAGGCATCGGGAATACTTGACACCAGATCACGACGACCATCACCATCAAAATCAACTGCAAGCTCATTATAAGTCGATGGCATAAACTGAGTATGACCAAAAGCACCCGCCCAAGACCCCTTAAGCTGCTCTTCGCGCACATCACCACGCTGTAACAGCTTCATGGTGGTAAAAAATTCACCCTGGAAATACCCTTGGCGACGGCCTTCACAACTCAATGTGCCCAAAGACTGCAATAAAGGATATTTCCCGGAAATATCACCAAAATTACTTTCTACTCCCCAGACCGCTACAATAGTTTCCGCTGGTACACCATAAACTGCACTCACCCGGTTTAGCACATCACGATGCTGTTGTAGCTTTTGCCGGCCGAGCTGAACTCGTTCTTCATCCACCAAGCCAGATAAATAGTCCCAAATTGGGGTTGAAAATTCAGGCTGATAATTCAGCTTTTCAATTACCGAATAATCTGGGCTTAAATGTTGCGTATAACGGTCATAACTTGCGCCACTCACCCCCTGAGCAATCGCCCGGCCGCGCAAATTCGCCAAACAGCGTTGAAAATCATTTTGAGCTGCATAATTTACTGGATTATTTGAAATAACTGTCGAAGCAGAAGACAAATCAGTCGGCGCGACACGCTGTCCATTAATCACCAGTTCGGCCTGGGCCTGTGAGGCAGCCAAAAGCAGAGAACCTATCGAAAGTGCAAGCCGTTGCATAAAACCCCTGAATATTTAAATTTCGAATTATTACTTCTACCTTAGCAGCTCATCTTTAAATTTAAAGCGACAATAGGTAAATTTAAATTCATATTTTCTCCACTTTCAAATTCATTTTTTAGTTTTTAAATTTAAAACCACTTATCCACAAGCAAACTTTAAATTCAAACCCCAACATTCTTTGAATTCAAAACCGAATTTCTAAAAATATTTTTAAATTCAAAAAAATATTGCGGATAAATCACATTAATAAACAAAACCCTGTATCACTTAAGTCTTTAAATATCTAACTTTTTATTTTTAAATTCATTTTACAGCGATCAGGCTGCTTTAAATTCAAAACTTTGAATTCATTCACAGCTATTTAAATTTGAATTCATATTTTTTGAATTTAAAACCAGGTTTGAATTCAAACTACAGTTTTAAATTTATTGTTCTGAATTTAAATTCAAAGCGCAAGACTAGTTTTAAATCTCCCTCAGCCTTAGACTTATCCACAGCACAATCTCAAAAGATGAACATCGAGCAGAGTTCAATTTAATCATTGCCGGTCTATTCAGTTGCTCGGTTTATAAGCAATTAAGTTAAAAAGTAATCCAAGCAATAGCAGGGGGATTGAAAAGAGGCGCAATCATGCCTGAAAGCAGACAAATAAAAAAGCGACCACAGATGTGATCGCTTTTTTTATCAGCAAGTTAAAGTTTAGATGGTCATATCTTCGCTCAATGCTAACGGATTCGGCAAAATTTTCGCCAATTGGCGGCATAACCTGGTCAGTTGACTGCTGTCAGTGGGCATTAAGGTGATATGGCCAATCTTGCGGCCTTTACGTTCTGACTTGTTGTACAGATGCAAATGCGCGCCGTCCAAAGCCAATACTTCTGCAGATTTTGGATGCTGTCCAATGATATTTACCATCACCGTTGGACGTATCACTTCAGTAGAACCCAAAGGCAAGCCAGCTACTGCACGGATATGGTTTTCAAATTGCGAGCAGACTGCACCTTCGATCGACCAATGGCCTGAGTTATGCACACGTGGCGCCATCTCGTTTGCATATAAGCCTTTGTCTGTCACAAACAGCTCAAGCGTCAACACGCCAACATAATTCAAATGATTCAGCAGGCGAGTGATGTAGTCTTGCGCGACAGGTTGCAAGTCAGCACTGTGGGGTGCAGGAACAATCGAGTGCGACAGAATGCCATTGTGATGATGATTTTCTGCCAGTGGCCAGGTTTTGACCTCACCATTTTGACCGCGCACCGCGATAATCGACACTTCACGCGAGAAGGTCACAAAACTTTCTGCAATCAGAGAACCCGCAGGGCCAAGTTCAGCCCAGGCCTGATCAATTTGTTCCGCGTTACGCAATACAAACTGGCCTTTGCCATCATAACCGCCTGTAGCCGTTTTCAATACAATTGGCAGACCGAGTTCAGCAACCGCAGCTTTCAGGCTGTCCAGTGAATTCACCGCTTTATACGGCGCGACCGGAATGCTCAGCTCATCAAACAGGGCTTTTTCAGACAGACGGTTCTGTGCAATGGCCAGAGCCTGACGTGGCGGATGCAGGTCTTTGTTTTGAACCAGTACATCGACATCTGCCAGGGGAGTATTTTCAAACTCCAGACTGAAAACATCTGCACTGTTAATGAAGTCCTGTAAAGCGTTATCGGCTTGAGTTGAAATCACCCGACCCAACGCTTTCGATGGGCAGTCGGCAGATGCTTCAAAGAAGGTACATTGAATATTGAGTGGCAAGGCTGCTTGCGCCATCATCCGGCCCAGCTGGCCGCCACCAAAAATACCGATGGTTTTATCCATGTGTGTTGTCCCGTGTTCAGCCTGGCTTACATTTGACCTGGAATATTGTTGCTTGCGACTTTTTCAGTCTGTGCCGCACGGAAATCTGCGACATTTTTGGCGATGTCAGCACGGGTTAAACCTAAAATCTGCGCCGCCATAATGGCCGCATTGGTTGCACCGGCAGGACCAATTGCCAGTGTCCCTACCGCAATACCCGCTGGCATTTGCACGATAGAAAGTAATGAATCTACACCGTTTAAAATTGAAGATTTTACCGGTACGCCGAGCACCGGCAGATCGGTTTTCGCCGCACACATACCTGGTAAATGTGCTGCACCACCCGCACCTGCAATAATTACCTGGATACCGCGTTCTCGTGCTGTTTCCGCATATTCAAATAAACGGTCTGGGGTACGATGCGCAGACACCACTTCCGCTTCAAATGGGACGCCAAGTTGTTTTAACATATTGGCAGTGTGTTCGAGGGTAGCCCAGTCTGACTGAGAACCCATGATGATTCCAACGAGAGGAGTGTCTTGTGAAGCGGCCGCATTCATTGCAATGTTTCCAGAGATAATTAAGAGAGATAAATCTCGACGAGAGCCAAGCTTTAATAAGAACTCACTATTATAGACCGAAATTTCAACTTCATAAAATTTAACGGTCAAACTAAGACGCGATTTTGATGGTTTTTATCAGATTTAAAACAACTGACAGAAAATCACCGAGCAGGGGAGTCCCGACCAAATAGAGCTTGTAAAAATAAATCCTGATTTTTTTGTCATTGTAGAATAGGGTTTTGATGGATTCATACAGAGGATTAAGTGGAGTACTTGCAAAAAATAGACTGTTTAAGCTCAAAATCATTTTGCCGCCCTATTTACAACAGGCGTGAGCCTGATCAGTCGGGTAGAGCACCTGGCGCTTTCTTCTTTACGCTAAATAACAGCCATAAAGAAAATATAATTTTTAGATTTTAACATTCAAGCCAATACTGAGCGGAAAGCAACACAACTGGATCAGGCCAAGCCGCAAGGCGAAATCTTTAAAGACGGACCAAATAAAGGTAAGTTTTGAATATTTTTAACATATAGAAGGACTTCGGGCTGAAGCCTTTATCAGCTCCTATTGGAAGGCTATATAAAAAATCTGAGTAAACTATGGACTGACTGATATTCAGATCATAAAAACCGTTTTAATAGTTAAGCACTACGAAATACAAAATAGATACAGCCACACAGACATACCGCTGCCCATAGATAGTCCAGCTTAAAAGGCTGCTTGAACAGAAAAATCATAAAAGGCACAAAAACCAGCAGAGTCACGACTTCCTGAGTAATTTTCATTTGTCCCACAGCCAGCCCCTGTTGCGCCAGCAATCTGGTTGCCGGAATCATCAGGCTATATTCAAACAGGGCAATGATCCAGCTCAACAGGATCGCTTGCCAGAGTGGTGCATCATGCGGCAAAAATTTAAGATGACCATACCAGGCCAAAGTCATAAAACAGTTGGCAATCACCAGTAGAAAGAGAGTTGGTAGCATCTGCACGCACCCTGTAAAACGATCCAGCTTATTTTACGGTTTATTGAGCCCAAAGGTAGGCGGGGAAACTTGAAATTTTTCCTGACTTTGTCGCTAAAACCGGATTAAAAAAATCCCACAGGAATGCTTGAACTTTGACTATCTTTTCAGTCTAAGCCTTGCTATCGTTGCTTGCAAATCGAATAAATCATGGCAACAGCACCTCTACAACGTGATGTGTCAGGCAAGAATGGAGTGAAGTAGATGCATCTGCATATTTTGGGTATTTGTGGCACCTTTATGGGTTCACTAGCACTATTGGCCCGCGATTTAGGACATCAAGTGACGGGTTCAGATGCGAATGTCTATCCACCCATGTCTACCCAACTGGAAAATGCAGGGATCAGCTTGATGCAGGGCTATGACCGTAGCCATTTACAGCCGCATCCGGATCTGGTGATAGTCGGCAATGCCATGAAGCGCGGCATTGATGCAGTAGAATATATGCTGAATGAAGGCTTGCCATATATTTCAGGTCCCCAGTTTCTGGCAGATCATGTGCTACAAGGCAAACATGTGTTAGGCGTTGCCGGGACACATGGTAAAACCACCACCACCACCATGTTGGCCTGGATACTGGATCAAGCCGGTTTAAATCCGGGTTTCCTGATTGGCGGCGTACCTTTAGGTTTTAGCGAAAGTGCACGTTTAGGGGGTGGCAAATATTTCTGTGTCGAAGCAGATGAATATGATTCCGCCTTCTTCGACAAGCGTTCCAAGTTTGTGCATTACCACCCTAAAACGGTGATTTTAAATAATCTTGAATTTGACCATGCCGATATTTTCGATGATCTGGCTGCCATCCAAAAACAATTCCATCATTTGGTACGTACCATTCCCAGTGAAGGCCGCATCATTGCTCCTATCACTGAAACCCATATTGATGAAGTGCTGGAAATAGGCTGCTGGACTCCAGTGGTGCGCACCGCTTTAACTGCCAATGACACCGCGGAACTCTATGCTGAACAATTGGTCGCAGATGGCTCACACTTTAACGTGCTACAACACGGCGTGGTAAAAGGTGAGGTGAAATGGAACATGACCGGACAGCATAGTGTGGCAAATGCCTTGGCCGCCATTGCTGCGGCAGAACATGTGGGAGTTTCTATTGACAGCGCCTGCCAGGCCTTGTCGAATTTTGGCGGCGTGAAACGCCGGATGGAATTACTGGATACCGTAAAAGGAATTGAAGTCTATGATGACTTTGCTCATCATCCGACGGCCATTGAAACCACTTTAGAGGGTGCACGCAAAAGTCTGGGGAAACGCAAGCTGTGGGCGATTATTGAACCGCGTTCAAATACCATGCGTATGGGCAGCCATAAAGAGGGACTGGCACATTCAGCCCGTCTGGCGGATGAAGTCCTCTGGTATCAACCTGAAGGTCTGGACTGGGATTTACAACCAGTAATCGAGGCCGCACCCAACAAAGCCAAAGTCGTAGGTAGCCTGGAGGATATTATCCAAACTGTGCTCACTGAAGCAGGCGAGGGAGACGCCGTAGTGATTATGTCGAATGGTGGTTTTGGCGGCTTACATCAGAAATTGATTAATGCCTTAAAAACCGGATAAACAGATTTGAAAAGCCCGCTTCGCGGGCTTTTTTATTTTTAAGGGTTTTTAGGCGGCGACATCCTCAAAACTTTTCTCGCGTTTAAACATCACCTCGACATAAGAACAGGTCGGTACAATTTTCAGTTGTCGGTTACGGGCAAACTCTACCAATACATCCAGCAGTTGTCGCGCTACCCCTTGACCGCGTAAACACTCATCGACCCAGGTATGATTGGCAATAATTTGATGTTCTCCTCGCCAAATATAACTGATTTTAGCAATCGGTTGACCCGCCTCATTCAAATGAAAAAATTCACCTTGCTGGCCATTATCGCTATGTTGAAACTGCATCGCTTACCCTCATTTTTTTTAATTAAACCGCTATCAGCATACTTTAAAATCCCTGATTTCAATATTATCTAAAGGTGAATAGGGAGCAAAAACTGACTTTATAAAAACTTGAAACCGCATCTTCTGCTCCTTCTGGCTCCATGTTGTCTGGATTTTACTGATTTGAACTTAGAAACATTTTTTTCAGGCTTTCAACTTAACAAGTGGCCTCGTTCCCCCTAAAATTTAAGCTCAATACTCATCGTCACGTCCTATGTCATCTTCTGAAATTTCGGCAAATCCTACCCGCCAATGGGTATGTGTCATTGCTTTAGCCTGCGCTGCTTTCATTTTTAACACCACCGAATTTATTCCTGTCGCCTTGCTCAGTGATATCGGTCACAGTTTTTCAATGTCTCCTACCCAAGTGGGACTGATGCTGACCATTTATGCCTGGATCGTGGCTCTGTTATCGTTACCGATTATGCTGCTGACCAAACAGATTGAACGGCGCTTGCTGCTCAGCACATTATTCGTGGTGTTTATTCTCAGTCATGTGCTGTCTTATTTTGCCTGGAGCTTTGAAATACTGGTCATGAGCCGGATGGGTATTGCGGTGGCCCATGCTTTGTTCTGGTCCATTACCGCCTCGCTTGCGGTTCGGGTGGCGCCCAAAGGTAAAGAATTTCAGGCACTGGGTTTGCTGGCCACCGGCACAGCGATGGCGATGGTACTCGGTATTCCATTTGGACGCATGATTGGGGAAGCTTATGGCTGGCGCAACAGTTTTGCTCTGATTGGCGTTGCTGCCACCGTCATTTGCCTGATTCTGGCCAAAACCTTGCCTTTACTGCCCAGTGTGAATTCTGGTTCTTTAAACAGTTTAAAAATTCTGGCCAGACGCCCGAGCCTGATGCTTGTCTTTGCACTCACCGTGATAGTTATCACGGCACAATTTACCGCTTATAGTTATATTGAGCCTTTTTCCCTGACTGTTGCCCAGTTCAGCTCGGCACAGACCACGACTTTATTGTTGATGTATGGCGGTGCAGGCTTTTTAGGCTCTTATCTATTTGGCCGCTATGCTTCCAAATTTCCAAAAATGACCATTCCATTTTTCAGCTTCGGGATCATGCTGTCCATGCTGCTGTTATTGCCTTTATCCACTACAGTCTGGGGACTGAACCTGCTGTCGCTCTTATGGGGCATGAGCATCATTGGTTTTAGTCTAGCCCTGCAAGCAAAAACCCTTAACTTGGCCTCAGATGCCACCGATGTAGCCATGGCCATTTACTCAGGTTTATATAATGTCGGTATTGGCGGCGGTGCCTTAGTCGGAGGCTGGGTTAGTGCAAGCATTGGGCTGGAGTATATTGGACTGGCCGGTGGCCTGCTTGCGGTTTTGGCTCTCTTACTGGCGCTTATTTTGGTGCGACAAACGGATTTTATTCATCCCCCAGTCTCCAGATAAAAATTTGCGTAATTTCAATAAATATGAGATTCTTCACTCTCTTTGGAGTTGATCCAAAATAGAATTGAGTAGAACAAGGGGAGTAGCCTCCTCCAAACGTTTAACAATTGCGGTTCAACTTGTAAAACGTGTCAGAATATCGTCATTACACTTTGCAAAAAGTCGGTATCTGAGCATCTTGCTGCCACACTTTTAATGGGAAGTGTAACGGTAAGATGTAGGCAAGACCTTGATCATGTTGGTATAGATGTTTTTCATCTGACAACAGGTCAAGGTTTTTTTATGGCCAATTGTCAGATGTGGAGGATTCACATGGAAACAATTGGTACGCTCTGGCTGTATCTGGCTTTTTTCGGCATCGTTCTGGTGATGCTGTTTATTGATTTTCTAGGCTTCAAACAAAAACAAGGTCAGGAGGTAAAAGTCCGGACTGCGGCCTACTGGAGTATTGCCTGGGTCAGTGTCGCGACCTTATTTGGTGGCGGTTTATGGCTGTATCTGGAACAGACTGCAGGTACGGCAATTGCCAATGCCAAGGTCATGGAATACTTCGCCGGTTATCTGCTGGAAAAATCTCTGGCAATTGATAACGTCTTTGTCTGGCTGATGATTTTCGCGGCTTTCGCCATTCCACCCGCGCTGCAGCGTAAATTGCTGCTTTACGGCGTACTCGGTGCGATTGTCCTTAGAACCATCTTCATTTTTATTGGCGCCTGGTTCGTGCAGGAATTCTCATGGATTTTATATATCTTCGGTGCTTTCCTGGTGTATACCGGCTTTAAATTCCTGCGTGGTCAGGATGAAGAAGAAAGCAATATTGAAGATATGGCGATTCTGAAATGGCTGCGTAAACATATGCGCATCACCCCGCAGCTTGAGGGCGACAAATTTTTTATCCATAAAGATAATTTACTGTGGGCAACGCCGTTATTCCTGGTCTTGCTTCTGGTCGAAGCCTCGGATGTGATCTTTGCGGTCGATTCTATTCCGGCAATTTTTGCTGTCACGACCGATCCCTTCATTGTCCTGACCGCCAACCTGATGGCGATTTTGGGTCTGCGTGCGATGTTCTTCCTGTTATCGGGTGCAGCATCCAAGATGCATTATCTGCCTTATGGTCTCGGGATTATTCTGGTCTTTATCGGCTTTAAAATGCTGATGCTGGATGTATTCCATATGCCAATCTGGATTTCACTGAGCTTTATTGTGCTTGTCTTGACGATCACGGCGATCCTGTCGATTCGTCACAGCAAGAAATACAACCAGACCACGCTATAAAAGCAATCCTCAAAAAAGCCTGCATCAGCAGGCTTTTTTATTTTCAGATGACCTGATCACAGCTGCGGCTTAAGCTTGATAAACGCAGTCCACAGGGTCACGTTATAAATCATCTGAAGTAGGTTACAATCTGTTGAAAAAAGTAAAAACACAGGTGTTAACATGTCTTCTCTCATTGCAACCACAGCGGTTCGTGGTCGCTTCCTCGACATCCAGAATACCGTTGCCCAAGCACGTGAAATTCACGATCAGGTGCGTTATCTAGAAGATGGCTTGCTCATCAGTGAAAATGGCCAGATCCGGTGGTTTGGCCACTGGGAAGAAGGCCAGCATTATCTGCCAGACGGGTTAGAAGTCAGCCATTATCCGGAGCAATTGATTGTACCGGGCTTTATCGATACCCATATTCACTTTCCGCAAACCGAAATGATGGGTGCTTATGGCGAACAGCTGCTGGAATGGCTGAACACCTATACTTTTCCTACCGAAATTCAGTTTCAGAACCCGGCCTATGCAAAGAAAATTGCTGATTTTTTTGTTCAGGAATTATTAAAAAATGGAACTACCACGGCACTGGTTTTCTGTACCGTACATCCGCAATCTGTAGATGCGCTCTTTGAAGCCGCTACGGCGCAGAATATGCGCCTGATTGCCGGTAAGGTACTGATGGATCGTTATGCACCAGAAGCACTGACAGATACAGCAGAAACAGCTTATACAGACTCTAAAGCGCTGATTGAAAAGTGGCATGGGCAGGGGCGGAACCTGTATGCGATTACCCCGCGCTTTGCCCCAACCTCGACCCCCGAACAACTGGAAAAAGCAGGGCAGTTGAAAGCAGAATACCCGGATGTCTATGTCCACACCCATCTTAGTGAAAATCACAATGAGATTGCCTGGGTCAAAGACCTGTTTCCGGAACGTGAAGGGTATCTGGATGTCTATCACCATTATGGCCTGACCGGGTCAAAATCGGTATTTGCGCATTGTGTACATCTTGAAGAATCCGAATGGGATTGTCTGCATCAGACCGATTCAGCAATTGCCTTCTGTCCCAGCTCCAACCTGTTCCTTGGCAGCGGCCTGTTTCCCTTGAAAAAGACGTGGGACAAAGAGGTGAAAGTCGGACTAGGGACCGACATCGGGGCAGGGACTTCATTTAACCAGCTGCAAAGCCTGAACGAAGCTTATAAGGTCCAGCAGCTACAGGGCGAGCAGCTTCCAGCTTTCGAAGCCTTATATCATGCCACCTTAGGCGGAGCCAAGGCCCTGAGCCTGGAGGATCGATTGGGCAACTTTAATATCGGTAAAGAAGCCGATTTTGTGGTACTGGAACTGAATGCCACTGCGCTTCAAGCACTACGCCAAAGCAAGGCGCAAAGTATTGAAGATACATTCTTTGCCCTGACCATGCTGGGGGATGACCGTAATATTGCAGCAACCTATATCTATGGACAAGCCCGCTATGTCAAAGCCTAGAGCGGATACCGCTGCTGGAAAATCGCGCCGTCGCAGGCTGCTGCTCTGGTCAGTGATCAGCGTAGGCTGTGCAACACTCTTAAAAAAGGATACGGCTTCCACCAAAACCTGATTACATTTACAGCCGATGAAACAGGTGCATCTCAGGTTCGGATGTATTAAAATTAGTGAATATTCAGGTGTTGCAAGTCAACACCTTTTTTATTTTTCAATTTTCAGGTATCTACCCATGACCGTTCAAATGAGCGTAATGATTTCCGCTGAAGAAATTCAAGCTAAAGTCAAAGAGCTTGGTGCTCAAATCGATGCACACTATGCCAATAGTGACAAAGAACTTGTGCTCATCGGTTTATTACGTGGCTCAGTAATTTTCATGGCGGACTTATGTCGCGCGATTTCCAAACCCCATGAACTGGATTTTATGACTGTATCCAGCTACGGTGGCGGTACAATTTCAACACATGATGTGAAAATTTTAAAAGATCTGGACGGCGAAATCCGTGCTAAAGATGTACTGGTGGTGGAAGACATTATTGACTCGGGCAATACCCTGAGCAAGGTACTCGACATCCTGCAAACACGTGAACCGAATTCAATCCAGCTTTGTACTCTGGTCAGCAAGCCTTCACGTCGTGAAATTGACCTAGACGTCCAGTTCCTCGGTTTTGAAGTGGAAGATAAATTCATTGTCGGCTACGGTCTGGACTATAACCAGAAATACCGTCATTTACCGTTTATTGGTGAAATCGGTCTCTAAAGTTGCTTGCCAAAAGTGGCGATTGCCACTTTTTGTGCGGTAGGATTCAGTCCATACAGGCACAAAAACACTACACCCTGTTGCAGGACTCAACTTTTTTCTGTTTTTTGTTTACCTCAGTATGATGAATACATGATGTAAAAACAAAGACATGATAATAAGGAGCTTCCTCATGTGGACACTTATCGTTGCTATTGTGATTGGTTTTATTGCGGGCTTGATTGCGCGGGCAATTCATCCCGGAGATGATAAAGCAGGTTTTATCGTCACCACTTTATTGGGTATTGCCGGCTCTTTACTGGCGACCTTCGGTGGACGTATGTTGGGGCTGTATTCAGCCGACTCTGCGGCAGGTCTGATTGCGTCCATTATCGGTGCTGTGATTATTCTGTTTATTTATAATATGGTCACGAAACGCAAAACGGTGTAAATCCACACGGACATCGCCCAATACTAGGTAAAAAAGCACCAAATCTGGTGCTTTTTTATGGTCTGTATCTAGAGTCTGTTACAGAAACTTATAAAGCAAATTCCTTAAAAATCTGTTCAATCTGCCCGGCCGGATAAGCCCCCATCACCTTAAAACCATTGGAAAAAATAATGGCGGGTGTCCCATGAATGCCAAGCGCCTGCGCCAGTTGGATATTGCGCTCGACCGGATTGGCGCAACTTTTTTTACTTTTAGGCGTGATGCCGTTAAAAATCAAGTCTTCCCAGGCTTGCACAGGATGGTTTTCACAATATAGCTGTTTGGATGGCAGGATCGACTGCGGCTTTAACGGCAGAATAAAAGTATAAATCGTAACATCTTTCAACTTTTTCAGTTCTACCTCCAGCTGTTTACAATACGGGCAATAGGGGTCAGAAAAGATCGCAATCTGACGTTTACCCGTCCCTCTTACACTTTTTAAAGCATCCTGTAAGGGCAGTTTTTTCCAGTCTATACTGTTTTGCTGGACCAACAGGTCCCGGCTCAGATTATGCTGATCCTGAATACGCAACATTGAGCCTGCAATCAGATGCTGGGCATCCTGATTCAAATAGACAATCTGACCCTGCATGGAACCACTGTAAATACCCTGCATTTCAGTCGGCTGGATATTTTCAATTTTCAGTTTTGGATGTTGTTGGCTGAGGTTTTTTTTCACTGTCTCTACATTTGCCATAGTGAAAGTTGAAACCAAACTGAATAGGGCCAATACCAAGGTTGTTTTAATCATATTTTTGCTCATTGCTCTAAAATTTTTCCAACTCATTCTACTTAAAAACCATGCCAAAATTCTGACCTTTGCAATGGCTCTTAGCTAAAGTCTACAGATTTCCCACTTCACGTTTCACGTGGAACATCGGTTTCATTAAAGAGAATTGATTTCTACCGAAATCTGCACAATTTCCGCATCAATCACCAGCTCCTCCCGTGCCTGATCGACATTGAGACGGTTATTGGTGGCTAGAGTTCAACTGCAGGAAAATTTGCTTTTCCCATTTCCCGGACATATCAAGAGCGGTAATTTTTCCCACTAAAAACTCTGCAATCATTTCTCGCATTTCCTCCATTATTGGATGCTCGATTTCTGCATCCCATACGGTTTCCCTAGGTTCTCTCGCTAAACCTCAAATCACCATTGGCATGGCCTTGGTATCCTGAATAGCAATCGGTTTAAACAGTCGCTTACAGATTGAAAAGCCATAAATAGTGCCACAACCAGCAAGAAGATGGCACTCCGATCAGCAGCCAAAGTTTCAATTTTCCAGCTGCCAAAACTAAAATGATGATCTTGCGCATGACCTCGAGCACAGCGGTAAGCAAAATATGCCAGCCCCAATGCCCACTCCTCTACCAACCCTCTGCAAGTAAAGCCATAGAGTTGTAAATCCAGCCACCGGACTTCTAATAGCATGATGACTGCCGTTAAAATGCTGGCCTGTAACATACGTTTTTTGTGCCAGTGGACTATTTTCATCACACTGATGCGCCTGTATTCAGGTCAGTCGGACTTTTTGCACCTTCTTCATCTTAGGGTTTAAATATATTCCCTCCACCAAATATTTATTTTTAGAGGATTGTGGTGAATCCTTTCAAGAAAATAAAGTTATCAATTTTATCAAAAACTTAAAACACAAGACTCTTACTATTAAACAAGTTTTGCATTAGCGGCAGACCCCTCCATTATGGAGGTTTTACAATAGCAAAGCCATTCAAGGGACAGTGAATAGTTTAATAAATGAATTAATCAATTCCATTGATACCATCATGGGCTTGGTGAACAGGCCAATCTTCCTCCACCGGAACTGGATGAATTTTAGAAAATTATTAAAGGTGTATATTTTTAATATCTGGCTGCTAAAAGTAGAGAATGGAGGAAACCTGCACCAGCTTAGGAGGAGCATCTTTCTCATCTAAATCTTATACGCTTTAAGACAATACAAAAAAAACAGCCTGATTCGGCTGTTTTGATCTGCGCAATATTTCATTGCCTGGCAAAGCTGACATTATTTCCCGATACAGAATGACCCAAATATTTTTCCCAGCAAATCATCTGCGCTAAAGTCACCGGTAATTTCCCCCAAGGCATTTTGTGCCAGTCGCAGTGACTCCGCGACCAGTTCACCTGCGTTATAAACCACCAGTTGCTCACGCGCTTCAGCAAGATAGTGCTGGGTACGCTTCATTGCATCTAAATGGCGGGTACGGGCAATAAAGGTATCCTCTTCCGGCTGGAAGCCTGCATGCTCTGTAATCACCTCTATCAGCGACTGTACGCCTGTTTCCTGCTTGGCAGACACGGTAATATGGCGGAAGCCTTTTAAATCTCCGATTTTTGCCTCTGTACCGGTTAAGTCGGCTTTATTGCCAATCAGGATTAAACGTTTCGGTTCGATATACTCTGCAAAATATTCTTGAGCCAGTTGAAGCGGATCTTCACCTTGGCTCAAGTCATAGACCAGCAGCAGTAAATCTGCCTGTTCAATCTCTTTAATGGCACGGCGAATCCCTTCTTTTTCCACAATATCACCTGTTTCCCGCAAACCGGCGGTATCAGTCAGAGTAATCGGTAGTCCATTTAAAGTAATTTTCTCGTGCAGAACATCGCGCGTAGTGCCGGCAATATCGGTCACAATGGCACGTTCAATTCCGGCCAAGGCATTCAGAACTCGCTTCGCTCGTGTTTTTTTAAAAGCAAAAGCTCACGATAGTAAAAACCATCTAGCAGCCAATATTTTTAAAAGCGGTTTTTCAGAGGGGGGAAGAATCGAACTTTCATAACTTCGCTCGTA